>JBEDFG010000013.1:0-16118 GCA_041175285.1 Bacteroidota bacterium
GAAAGATCTATCAAAATTTCGTTTACTATAAAGCGGATGAAGTTTTTGTCAAAAAAATGGCTGATGTTTTTCGTGCGAATAACTATGAACTGAAACCGCTGTTTCGTTTTTTATTGCTTTCGGATGAATTTTACAAGCCAAGTATAATGGCAAGTCGGATTAAAGATCCACAAGAATTGATGATTGGTGCTTTGAAGGTATTGCAAGTTCCAGTGCCTGACTGGAATAATGTATACGAATTAGCCAAAACACTACAAATGCAGTTATTTCAGCCACCTAATGTGGCGGGTTGGCCTGGCCAACGAGAATGGATTAGTTCCACAACTTACTCCTATCGAGGAGGATTTACAGATTCCTTACTTTCGGGCAAGCGTTATAATGGTGTAGCGGTCACGGGAAAATTAGTTCCTTTAGTCTACGCCAGGAGTTTTGCTACCAGTGAAAATGCAGTTGCCTTTGTGAATCAATTGATTTATTTATTTATACTATTCCCAATTTCGGATGCTAAGCGGACCTTTTTGTTGGAGACCATGTTAGAGGGAACCATTGCGGCCAATTGGTCTACCAACACAGCTCAAGCAGATATACGCATTGCTCGTTTATTAAAAGCGATGATGCGGATGCCAGAATTTCAATTGAATTAAGGATGAAAAAGAAGATCAGTAGGAAGTCGTTTTTGCAATCCATGGCCATTTTGTCGGGTGGTGTTTCTTTTGGTATAGGTTCCATGCCGGGAAAAGCCTATTCTCAGATACCTTCAGCGTTAGCTGGGCAGGCAGAACCAGGTAAAATTTTAGTGATCATTCAATTGGGAGGTGGTAATGATGGTTTAAATACGGTCATTCCAGGTGAAGATGATTTGTATTATTCGGCGCGCCCGAACATTGCTATTCCGAAAGGGACTGCTTTGAAATTGGATCAAGATATGTATCTGCACCCTTCGATGGTGGGGATTAAGAAATTATATGATGCGGGCCAAGTGGCCATTGCACAGAATATAGGTTACCCGAATCCCAATAGATCCCATTTTCGAGCAACGGATATTTGGAATACCGGATCGGCTTCCAATGTTGTTTTAGAGGAAGGTTGGGCTGGTCGCTATTTAATGACGCAGTATCCCAATTTCCCGATTCAAATGCCCATCCATCCGATGGCGGTGCAGTTGGGATCCGTAGAATCACTAGCCTTTCAATCGGATGTAGGACGTTTTGGTACTGTTTTTGAGGACCCGAACCTATTTTTTCAACTCGTAAGTGGTTCAACTTATGATAATGATGTTGCGCCTAACACCCAAGCGGGGGAGGAGTTAGGCTTTTTAAAGCAAGTAGCTGCTTCGTCGATTCAATATGCCAATGTGATTCAAACGGGTGCGAATAAAGGTAGAAATTCGTTGACGTATCCCACAACGGGTCTAGGTAGACAACTTGGGATTGTAGCTAAATTAATTTCAGGGGGTCTGAATACGCCGATTTACTTGGTTAATATTGGTGGTTTTGATACGCATGCAAATCAATTAACGCAGCATGCCAATCTATGGAAAACAATTTCGGAGGCTGTGTCTACTTTCCAAACTGACATGACCAATCAAAATTTGGCTGATCAAATTAGCATCATGACGTTTTCGGAGTTTGGAAGACGAGTAAATCAAAACGGCACGTTAGGTACGGATCATGGAACCGCTGCGCCTATGTTTGTGATTGGGAAGACTGTTCGTGGAGGCATTATCGGTTCAAATCCAGATTTAAAATTGGTGGATTCGAATGGAGATTTAAAATTCAAATACGATTACCGTCAGGTATATAGTACCATATTAAGGGATCATTTGGGATTAGATAATGTAAGAACCGCTAGCATTTTCAACGCCACGTTTGAGCGTTTGCCGCTGTATAAAAATTCGATTGAGGGACTTCCTGAGCAAAATACAATGGAATTATTGGTTCCTTGGCCTAACCCAATTCGTGAAACAGCCTTGGTTCAATATGGTATTTTTGTTGAGACCGATATCTTACTGGCTGTTTATGATATGCAAGGTCGATTGATGCAAACCTTATTTGAGGGTAAGCGAGCAGTCGGATCCTATGCGGTTAGTTTAGAGGCGTCTTTATTTGCGTCGGGTCATTACATCTTGAGTTTGCAGGATCGCCGTGGAGGTCGATTGACGCGCAGTATCCAGATTCAACGGGATTAATTTTTTATGGCCAAACATTAATTGTTACCTTTGATGATTCAAATGAAGGCAACAATTCCACATTTGGATCGTTAATCAACAAATTCAATACATGATGCGTTTACTTGTACTGGCATGCAGTTTGTTCATTAGTTTACCGATTTTGGCTCAAAACCCCTTTTGGTTTTTGGGTCAGCGTGATGGTCAGTATACCAATAAATTTGATGCGCACTCTTCCATTTCGATTGGCGCAGGTTCTTCTAATTACATCGGTGATTTAGCTCCTTTAGGAGGATTAACTCAAGTAGGAATTCAGTCGATGCGATGGAATGTAGGCGCCCACTTTACACGTCATTTTTCTAAAAATTTCAGTGCGCGGTTTGGTATGAATTATGTTCGCCTAGCAGGTGATGATAATTATTTTGATCAATCGGGTGATTATGCGGGCAGTTATTATCGCAACCTTCATTTTCAAAATGATCTTAAAGAATTTTCGGTTTTGGGTGTTTTTGAATTGATGGGTAACCGTGAATTCATTCGCAAACGATCATTGGTTTCACCGTATATATTGGCAGGTATCGTCGCATTTTCGCATGATCCGTTGGCTCGAAAAGATGCGCGTGTCGTCAATGGCTCTGTGGTACAAGGTGATTGGATTAGTTTACATGGTCAAAATACACCCAGCGAAGGAAATACCTATGGGCTAGTTGGCTTAGCGATTCCCGTAGGTTTAGGCGTCCGTTACCGATTAACAGATGATTTTGATGTAGATTTTGAAGTGATGCATCGGGTTTCATTAAGTGATTATTTGGATGATGTGTCGGATAATCGGAATAATATACCTGCGGCGACTAGTTTTTATACGAATAGATCTACGTTGAGTGTTGCACCTAACACCTTAGCGGTTCGCAATATGACAAATCCCAACATAGCTCCTGAATATTCATGGGGAGTAGATCAATATTTTACGACGCAAATTCAATTGGTTTATCACATACCTAAAAAGTAAACATTTGAATCGCTTTCCTATTTTTGTGGGTTTAATGCTTTGTTTTGCTTTCTCTGATTTGCATGCACAGCGTTGGGCGTTATCTGCAACTTCCGGAATGAATCTCTATAAAGGAGATATTAGCGATTGGAAATTATTGCCCAATTTAAATCAATTGAAAATTATCTCTACGGCAGTTAAGTTCAATATTCGGTATCAGCGGACTCAGGCATTTGCCTATCGTGGGCAAGTAAGTATTGGAAGGATATCAGGTGCTGGTATAAATAATCCTGGTCCAAACCCCACATTTAATTCGCTCGCGTTTACTTCACCTTTAGTGGAAATGTCAGGTTTGGTCGATTATAATTTTTTAGATTATCAAACGGACAAGAAGATTAAGAATTGGTCGCCGTATTTGTACGGTGGTATTAGTTACTTATTTGTAAGTCCTAGGGGAGGAATTGGAGCGACTACGCCATTTTTTACCTGGGCGATACCCTATGGAGTTGGCGTTAAATATCAGTTGACACCTCGTTTGGGACTTCAGTGGGAGTTTGGAACGAGTAAAACCTTTACGGATGTGTTGGATAATGCACCTTCGGATCCACTATCAAGGAGTCACTTTACGACCCAACAAACCGATCAGGTCTTACAGAGTTCAATTACCTTGACTTATGTAATCAAATCGGTTTTTTGTCCTCGGGAATAATCCCTACCTTTGCCACCTATGTGTAAGTTTAGTTAGTTGTGAATCAGAATTTAAAAGAATCTATAGACCTAGGCAATCTGCCGGCTCACATTGCCGTTATTATGGATGGGAATGGTCGGTGGGCTAAACAGCAAGGATTTACAGATCGTATTTTTGGTCATCGAAATGCGTTGACTGCTGTTCGGGAAACAATTGAGGGTTGCGGTGAATTAGGCGTAGGTTATTTAACGCTGTATGCTTTTTCTACCGAAAACTGGAATCGTCCACAAGCGGAAGTGAAGGCATTAATGAGTCTCTTAATTAGTACGATTCATGATGAATTGCCTACGATGATGAAGAATCAAGTTCGCTTAAAAGCGATCGGTGATTTATCTACGTTGCCAGGAAATTCGCAAAAAGTATTACAAGCTGCTATTGAGCAAACAGCTGAAAATAAGGGACTTACCTTGGTTTTGGCTTTATCTTATTCGGGTAAATGGGATTTAGTTCAAGCCACCCAGCGTGTATCAGAAAAGGTAGCGTCAGGAGCAATAGTGGCTGCTGATGTAACAGCTGAAGTAATTGATCAACACTTGTCCACGGCAGGAATGCCGGATCCGGATTTGATGATTCGGACGGGAGGAGATCACCGAATTAGTAATTTTATGTTGTGGCAATTAGCCTATGCGGAGTTATATATTTTTGAAGAGTTATTTTGGCCTGATTTTAGAAAAGTGAATTTGCATCAGGCAATTTTAGATTTCCAAATGCGGGAACGTCGATTTGGAAAAACAAGTGAACAAGTTAAACGCGAGGGTTAAGCCTATCCATGAAAAATATCAATTGCATGCAGTGTAAAAAAGAATCTAAAAGTGTCAAAATCTTCCAATTGTTCGTATTGGGATTGATTCTTTTTAGCAGTCAGTTAAGTTTTGCTCAAATACGGGGAGGGCGTTTATTTCCCTCTGCTACCCCGTCAGGGCCTACATTTTCTTTCGCGGATCCGCAGGAATATGAAGTAGCTGGTATCGAAGTAACGGGTTCTCAATTCTATGATGGGAATTCCATGATTAATATTTCTGGTTTACAGGTTGGAGATAAGATCAAAGTCCCAGGAGATGCGATTGCGACTGCAATTCGCAAGATTATGGATCAAGGTATTTTGGATGATGTAGAAGTTTATGTTTCCAAAACGGAGGGTACTAAAATTTGGTTAGGTATTCAATTGAAAGAACGTCCACGTTTATTCGCCTTGAAATATACGGGAATTCGTAAAGGTGAAACGGAGAGTTTGAATGAAAAAGTTAAGACGTATAAGGGGAAGATTATAACTGAAACTTTACGTAAAAACTTAGAATTGGTGGTACGTAAATACTACCAAGAGAAAGGTCGTTTGAACATCAAAACCAAGTCTCAAATTGTGGTCGATACATTGCGTGGCAATAATGCTACGTTGGTGATTGCGGTGGATAAAGGTCCGAAGGTTAAGGTAAATAAGATTATTTTAAATGGTATTGAGCCTAGCCAACGTGCATTGATATTGCGTAAAATTAAAAACACGAAGCAACAGCGCTTCGGTCGAATTTTCAAGCCTTCTAAATTCGTTCCTAAGAAATGGGATGAAGACAAGGAAAAGCTTTTGGAAGCGATGAATAAACTGGGATTCCGTGACTTTCAAATTGAGTCGGATTCTGTTTCAAGACATAATGGCGAATCGGTAAACTTAACCATCAATTTGGTACAAGGGAAAAAATACTTTTATCGTTCGATCAACTTTGAAGGCAATTACATTTATCCGGATTCTGTCTTGCATGATGTGCTAGGCATTAAAAAAGGGGATGTTTACAACACTGAGGAGCTTGATAAGAAAATGGCTGGAAATCCAGGCGAAGATTTAAGTTCGGTGTACATGGATAATGGGTATTTGTATTACAATGCAGAGCCTGTTGAAACGGCGATTGTAGGGGATTCAATTGACTTAACGATTCGAATTAGTGAAGGGAAACAAGCGACCATCAATAAAGTAATATTGAATGGAAATACGAAAACCTCTGATCACGTGGTTATGCGTGAAATTCGTACCCTTCCAGGGCAGAAATTTAATAAGTCGGCAATCATTCGTACCGTTCGTGAATTATCTACCATTGGTTATTTTAACCCGGAAAAAATCACACCAAATCCGCAGCCTCGTCCTGATGGAACTGTTGACATTGAATATAATGTCGAAGAGAAGCCATCGGATCAGATTGAATTATCTGGTGGATGGGGTGGTTACATTGGATTTGTAGGAACTTTGGGGGTTGTATTTAATAACTTTTCTGCGAAGAATTTGACTAATTGGTCATCTTGGCGTCCTTTACCAGCGGGTGATGGTCAGAAATTATCGGTCCGTTTTCAAGCGAATGGTGCTGCTTACCAAAATTACAGTTTAACATTTACGGAGCCTTGGTTAGGAGGCAAGAAGCCTAATTCATTCTCAGTATCACTAAATCGAAGTGTTTCTTATCCATATCAGTTTAGAACGACGGGTTATGGCGGAGGCTATGGTGGTGGTTATGGTAGCGGGCTTGGAGGCTACGGCGGAGGCTTAGGAGGTTATGGTGGCGGATACGGTGGATACGGCGGATATGGTGGATACGGTAGTGGTTATAGCTCGTATTCGGTACCTGATTCGTTATTGTCGGCCCACTTCAACGTAACAAGCGTTACCTTCAGTTTAGGTAAGCGTTTGAAATGGCCTGATGATTACTTCTCGTTGAGTAACTCACTTTCTTTCGCTTCTTATGATGTAGATCGTTACTATACTTGGGCATATCCACAAGGGGTATCTACTTCGGTGACGTTTATGACTAACTTCTCGCGAAACAGTATTGATAACCCTACGTTCGCGCGTAGCGGTTCTAGTTTCTCATTGACGGCATCATTGACACCACCTTATTCTTTATTAGGAGGTAACAAAACAGGGACATTAATTGAATATCATAAATGGATGTTTGATGCCAGTTGGTTTACACCTTTAATAGGCAAACTTGTATTACATACTCGTGCGCATTTAGGTTTCTTGGGTGCCTATGGGAATCGTGAGACTACGCGCTTTGAACGATTTGATTTGGGTGGTTCAGGAATGGTACAAGGATTCTCGTTTAACCGAGATATTGTGGGACTTAGAGGGTATAAGGATCGTGTGATTGGGCCATCTGGTTCGTATGGTAATGGTGGTGTGGCTTATGACAAATTTGTTGTTGAGGCTCGTTACCCGGTTTCTTTGAATCCATCTGCAACGATTTTTGTGTTAGGTTTTGCTGAAGGAGGAAACAATTTTGCATCCTTGAAGGAGTACAGCCCGTTTAATTTATATAAGTCGGCCGGCGTAGGAGCTCGTATATTTATGCCTGCGTTTGGTATGATTGGTATTGATTATGGTTTTGCGTTGGATAAGCCACGTCCGGGAGATTCGGATTTTGGCCGACAAGCATTTACGTTCTCGATTGGTCAGCAAATTAGATAAGCATGAAAAAGTCGATTTTTTTCTTAATTTTGGGGCTTGCCTTGCTAGGTCAACGGACCTATGCGCAGAAATTTGGATATATCGACACGGAATTTATTACCTCCAAAATGCCAGAGTATCAAAAGGTTCAAGTTAAAATTGACCAAATGACGGCGGCGTGGATGAAGGAGATAGAGGTGAAGAATGAAGAAGTGAAGAAGTTGGAGAAAGACTATCATTTGGAAGAATTATTGCTGACAGATGAATTGCGTCGCCAACGATTGGAGCAGATTCGATTGAAAAACCAAGAGGCTACCGACTTTCAAAATAAGATTTTTGGATCGGAGGGCGAGTTGTTCAAAGCCAAATTGAATGGATTTAAGCCCATATTAGATGAGATTTCAAAGGCAGTTGAGCGTGTTGTGCGTCAAAAGCGTTTGGATTTTGTCTTTGATAAAGCGAGTGAAGGCCTAGCGATGATCTATACAAATCCAGTACATGATTATTCTGATTATGTGTTGGAGGAGTTAGGATTAGAAATAGACCCCAATATTAAAAAGTAAAATAAGGCGAATTGCCACAGAATTAGATTAACAAAAAACAAAAAACAACTAGATTAAACTTTTATGAAAAACAAACTATTCTTAGCGATGAGCCTTGTGTTTGGTATGGCTATCTTACCTGCAAAAGCACAAGTTAAAATTGGATTTATTAATGCGGATTACATCCTAAGCCAAATGCCTGAAGCAAAGCAAGTGGAGGAAGATTTGAAAAATACGCAGAAACAATACGAAACTTTATATCAAGGAAAAGTAAAAGACTTTCAAGATAAATTAGCGGCATTCGAGAAGTTAAATGCAGATCCAAAAGCAGCTGATATTATCAAGCAAGACAAAGAAAAGGAATTACAAAACTTGCAAACTTCGATTCAAGAGTTCCAACAAAATTCTCAGTCTTCTCTACAAAAGAAGCAAGCGCAATTGTTGCAGCCATTGTTGAAGAAAGTGGAAGAGAACATGCACGCTGTGGCAAATGAAAACCAATATACGTATGTATTCAATTATGATGCAGGTATGGGAACAGCGCCAATTTTATTACACTACCCAACAGAGGCAAACATTTCTGATTTGGTATTGAAGAAAATGGGTATTACGCCAAAGCCAGCAGCACCTGCAGCGGCTCCAGCTGCACCAGCAAAGAAATAAGCTTAGCTTGTTAAATTGAAAAAGCCCTGACGTGAGTCAGGGCTTTTTTGTTTTGTAGAGACGCGATATTTCGCGTCTATTTTGTTTTGTAGAGACGCGATACTTCGCGTCTATTATGTTTTGTAGAGACGCGATACTTCGCCTCTATTTTGTTTTGTAGAGTTGCGATACTTCGCGTATATTTTGTTTTGTAGAGACGCGACACTTCGCGTCTATTTTGTTTTGTAGAGACGCGCGATACTTCGCGTCTATTTTGTTTTGTAGAGACGCGATACTTCGCGTCTATTTTGTTTTGTAGAGACGCGATACTTCGCGTCTATTTCTGTTTAGACGCGAAGTATCGCGTCTCTACTTTGCTACCAGAAGTACTTGATGGTTTGAAGGAGAGCGGTCGCGCCGATTACACCGAGTACCACATAGTGGAAGGCTTTTTCTGGAATGTATTGTAGGATTCGCTTCCCAACATACGAACCGACAATACTAATTAGAATTAAAAAGGGTATCAGGATTAAATGTTCTTTACTAAAATATCCATTGGAGATGTAGACGGCCGCTCTACTTGAATCAACACCTAAATCGATCATTGCTGAAGTGGCGATAAATACATTTTTTTCTAAGTTAAACGCCGTTAAGATAATTCCTCGAATAGCGCCTCCAGTACCAATTAAGCCGGCTAAGAATCCTGAAATAGTTCCACCTAGATAAAGATTGCTATTTGTCTCTTTAAGTGATTTGCTATGTCCGGAAATCAGATAAATGGCTATGAATAGAATTAACACATTCATGCCAAGTTCGATTGACTTTTGTGGCATGTAATTCGTTAATAAAGCACCTATGGTTACAAAAATGACGGCTGGTATGCCCAGCTTCATTACTATTTTTTTATCGATACCTTCATGAAAAAAATAGATTTTAGCCAAGTTGCTGAATACGTGAAATACAGCAGTAATTCCAAGTACGAGTTTGAAATCAAGGAAAACGGAAGCTACAGGAACAAATAAAATCGAAGAACCAAAGCCACTGATCGTACCAATGATTTCCGCAAGTAATGCAAGTAAAAGGAAAAGCGAATAGTCGCCCATGTTGCCTAATCTTCTTTTTGGAAGAGTTTATTCTGAAAGAGTAAGATAGTTACTACTCCACAAAATATAGCGGCATCAGCAAAATTAAAGATCGGTGTAGAATAATAACTTCCACCCCAAACAGGAATCCAAGTTGGCAAAATCCCTTCCCAGAAATCGAAGAAAAACATATCAATGACCTGACCATGGAATAGTCGAATAGGTGATTCCAATGGCGCATTATCAAACCAAATACCATAGAAGATGGAATCGATCAGATTTCCCACAGCGCCACCTAATACGAGAGCGACACAGGTTAATAGGAGTGGTTTGTTATTTTTAACGGTTAATTGATGCAAGAAATAACCTATGCCAAACATGGCTACTATTCGGAATAAGGTTAAAATCAATTTACCATATTCAGATCCTAGTTGCATACCAAATGCCATACCCGGATTCAACGTGTAGTGTAATTTGAAATATGACCCGATTAATTCAATTTGGCCAAAATAGCCTGGTTCCATGAAAAAATGAACGCTTATTTTAATCAATTGATCTAGGGAAATGATTAGCAGACTAAGCAGAAAATAACGGTAATTAGATTTCATTAGGCAGTTTTTCTACGGCGAACTTCTTTTTGTAATAGGGTAAATTCACGAGATGTTTGACCCGCAATAGAGCTGTTTTCGTCAGCTCTTCTGAACAGATAGGGCATGACAGATTCAATTGGGCCATAAGGCACATATTTGGCCACATTGTATCCAGCAGCAGCTAGGTTGTAACTGATGTTGTCCGACATCCCAAGCAACTGGGCAAAATAGACATTTGGGTGATTTTTTTCAATATTGGCCTCTTGCATCGCTTGCGTTAATTGGATACAACTAGCCTCATTATGTGTTCCAATGCAGAAGTTGACTGAATCAATGTGCTTCAAACATAGTAACATGCCTTCGTTGAAGTCATGATCTGTGGCTTCTTTTTCTTTGTGCAACGGTTCCGAATATTCATCTTCGTGAGCGCGTTGTCTTTCTTTTTCTAAATAGGCGCCACGAACAAGTTTAACTCCAAGGTGGTATTGCTTCGCTTCGGCGTTTGAGATAGCTTGGGTTAAATTGGCCAACATATCTATGCGGTACATTTGGAAGGTGTTAAAAATAATGGCCTCATTCGAATTGAATTTTTCCATCATTTCATAAGCTAACACATCGATCGTGGTTTGAATCCAACTTTCCTCAGCATCAATGAATAGTTTAACGTGAAGATCCGCGGCTAGTTGGCATATTTCCAATAGTAATTCCTTACTGTGCAGGAAAGCAGCTTCGTTTTCTTCTAACAAACCATTTTCTGTTTGAAATTCTTCCAAGAGTTCGACTTGAAATATCCCCGTCATCTTAAATACGGCGAAAGGAATGGCAGATTCTTGGTGGGCTTTACGGATGGTTTCTTGGATTTCAGATTTGGTTTTCTGAAATGATTTTTCGCTTTCTTCGCCTTCAACTGAGTAGTCAAGGATCGTTCCGATCTTTCCTGCTTGTAGCTCGGCGATAATTTTTTTGCATTCTTCAATGCTTTCGCCTCCGCAGAATTGTTCAAAAAGAGTTGATTTGATCAGTTTTTTGATGGGAAAATGTAAGAAAAGGAGCAATTTGATGAAAAAAGTCCCTAACTTTACAATCCAAATTTGATTCATGGCAGCGAAAATCCAATAGGATTTGCTGAGTTTAAAATCAGATTTTGATGAGAAGGCAATTTTTGTGTCTTCGAAGGATAATTGATTCAAGGTCTTTGAATACGAAGGTTGATTCATTTATTTCAAAAGTAGGGTGCAAATATAAGAGAATATATCTTCCGTTTTTCGGAAATTTTAGAAATAAATAAACAAAAAAGTAGGGGGCTTTTGTCCTTGTTAATCCAAAAAATATGAATGCCAATTTAGACATTATACCGATGCAAGAGTGGATTCAGACTGGAGGAAAACCGTTAATTATTGCGGGTCCATGTTCAGCTGAAACTGAGGAGCAAGTATTAGAAACAGCTCGCCGTATTAAAGCGGAAGGTTATGCACACATCATGCGTGCAGGTGTATGGAAGCCACGCACACGTCCAGGTAGTTTTGAAGGAATGGGAGAACCAGCTTTGAAATGGTTGGTTGAGGCTAAAAAAGAAACAGGTTTGCCATTGGCAATTGAAGTTGCGACTCCTGAGCATATTGAATTAGCATTAAAATATGGTGTTGATGTATTGTGGATCGGTGCTCGTACAACAGTTAATCCCTTCAACGTACAAGATTTAGCAGATGCCTTGAAAGGTGTTGATGTCCCAGTATTAGTTAAAAACCCGGTTAATCCTGATTTAGCTTTATGGGTGGGTGCTTTTGAGCGTTTACAAGGTTCTGGTATTAAGAAATTAGGTGCGATTCACCGTGGTTTCTCAAATGCACAAGAAACGAAATATCGTAATTCACCTATGTGGGCTATGGCAGTAGAATTAAAGCGTTTGTTTCCACAAATGCCTTTGATCGGTGACCCTTCTCACATGGCTGGTAAGCGTGCGTTGTTGATGGAATTATCTCAACGTATTTTAGATTTGAATTACGATGGTATGATTATTGAGACGCACCGTGATCCGGATGCTGCTTGGTCTGATGCTTCACAACAAGTGACTCCTGAGAAATTAGGCGAAATGTTGCGTGAATTAGAAGTTCGTAATGCAAATTATGGCGCAGATTTCTCTGATGAATTAGCTGGTCTACGTGAGAAGATTGACAATATCGATCGTGAATTGTTAGAAGTATTAGCAGCACGTATGGCGGTAGTTGAGAAATTAGGCGAATACAAGCGTGATAACAACGTAGCTGTGTTGCAATTAGATCGTTGGAAGCAATTGCACAATGATCGTGCGAATCAGGCCAAAGGCTTAGCCCTATATCCTGAGTTTGTAGAAGAATTATTTAAATTGGTGCACCTAGAATCAATCCGTAAGCAAACGGAAGTAATGAATTCTGCGACAGCTTAATAAATTTAGAATTAAGAAGTAAGAGGTAAGAATTAAGAAGTGAGTTAGTTTAACTCTCACCTCTTAATTCTTACCTCTTACCTCTTACTTTTTACTTACTTGATAGCTCCCCCAAACGACCAGCCCCATTCCCAAACATACGATCGCAGACGGAAATCCATTTCCTAATATAATTTCGATCATAATGGAGAACAGAACAGCGCTATTCCCAACCGCCCCCACAATGCTGGTTTGTTCATTTAATAAGGCTTGCGTCGTGAAATATTGAACTCCCAGTGCCAACAAGCCCATAATCAAGGCCCATACCCATTCCATACCTACAGGTGTGATCCATCTTCCTGTAAAAAAGCTGTTCGGGTAATCTCCCCATGTGCCTAACGCGAGGGATATACTGGAAGCCACAAATCCAGCTGCCATGAAGGAGACCACTACCCAACGGGAATCATAGTATTTTTGGGCCTCTTTGATGGCTAAGTAGCCTAACGCTGTGCCCATGGCATAGATAATGCCGGTGGCGTGGTGTACCAACTGGCCTTGAGCCTCTGGTTGAAAAATGAGTAAAATTCCGAAAAATCCGGCCAACAGGTATAAGACTTGTTTGGAGGATAGACGCTCATTTGGAAAAATAAAAAAGCTGAAAATTGCGATGAAAAGCGGGAAGGCCTGTCCGTAGGTATTTGTTAGGGAAAGTCCGAGGTGCTCCAGCGTGAAAAATAGGCAATAAAGGGTAAATGCACCCAGTAAGCCACGTAATATAATGAAGTATAATTTTCCGCCCGTTTGTACGGCTGGTTTACGGTACAAGCTGGTAAGTAAAAAGGGTAGGCCCACTGCGCTGCGAAAAAATACGAGTTCGACAGAGCCAAATCGAGTACTCATGGATTTTGCAATGGCCGACATAACGGCAAAGCATAAGGAAGAAATAAGCATGTAGCCAATTCCTTTATTTGAAATAATTCGATTTTTGAAGTCTTTGCGCATGAAAAATCAGTCTCTGGCTCTTCGGGGATTCGAGCAAATTTTGGTAACTTGCATCTCTATTTCAAAGGTATGACAAAAAATATTATTTTTTCTCCTGATGCCCCGGCCGCTATCGGTCCTTATTCTCAAGCAGTAGAGATAAACGGCACCTTATATGTTTCTGGCCAAATTGCCCTAGCGGCATTTGAAGCTGGTGCTTCGATCGAAGAAGAAACAGAACAAGTAATGAAAAACATGGGTCATATTTTAACTGCAGCAGGTTATACCTATCAAAATGTAGTAAAATGCACCATTTTCGTCAAAGACATGGGTCACTTTGCTCAAATCAATGCCATATACGGTTCGTTTTTTAGTGATAATTTTCCTGCTCGTGAGACAGTGGAAGTGGCCCGCTTACCCAAAGACGTGCGCGTAGAAATTTCTTGTATTGCCTATAAATCATAAATCATGTCTCAAAAAGTACGAGTTCGTTTTGCCCCAAGTCCTACAGGACCTTTGCATATTGGTGGAGTAAGAACTGCTTTATATAATTATTTATTAGCTCGTAAAACAGGCGGTACTTTTATTTTACGTATTGAAGATACTGACCAAACACGTTTTGTTCCTGGGGCAGAACAATACATTCTGGATAGTTTAGCTTGGTTGGGAATCAGCCCGGACGAAGGTGTTGGCGCTTCGGGACCACATGTCCCTTATCGACAAAGCGAACGAAAAGGACTTTATAAGCAATATGCAGATCAATTAATTCAAGAAGGGAAAGCATATTATGCATTTGATTCTTCAGAGGAATTAGATGCCATGCGGACTATGTATGAAAGCAAAGGCTCTGCTTTTCAATATAATGCTTTAACGCGTGTTAAATTGAGGAATTCGCTTTCTTTAGCGCCTGCTGAGGTAGATGCCTTATTAGCCTCAGAAACACCATATGTCATTCGTTTAAAGGTGCCTGCTAAAGGTGAAATTCGTTTTCAAGATAGTGTCAGGGATTGGGTACATGTTCATACTTCGAGCATGGATGATAAGGTTTTGATGAAATCGGACGGCATGCCTACCTATCATTTGGCCAATGTAGTCGACGACCACATCATGGAAATTACGCATGTCATTCGAGGTGAAGAATGGTTGCCATCCGCTCCGTTACATATTTTATTATACCAATCATTTGGTTGGCAAGCTCCTCAATTTGCCCATTTACCTTTGTTGTTGAAACCAGAAGGGAATGGCAAATTATCAAAACGAGATGCAGATTTAGGAGGTTTCCCCGTGTTTCCTTTGGAATGGACTGATCCTCTAACGGGTGCAGTTTCCAAAGGATTTAAACAAGAAGGTTATCTTCCTGCAGCAACTTTGAATTTCTTAGCTTTTTTAGGCTGGTGGAACGCATCAATAAAGCGGGAGCTAAATTTGATGTGAATAAAGCGAAATGGTTTAACCAACAATATTTAAAACAATCGGATATAGGTGAATTGGCGCAAACTTATTTGCCACAGTTACCGTCTCCAACTGCCGAAGCATTTGTTCATTTGTTTTTGGATCGAGTGACCTTCCCACATGAAATTAGCCAACTGGTTCATGAGTTTTCTCAAAAACCCCTTATTTACGATGAGGCCGTTTTAGCCAATAAATGGAATTTAGAAGCGCAAAATGGACTAAAGGTGATTGCTGAAAATTTACCCACTTGTTCTTCATGGGAAGCAGAGGAGATCAAACACACCATTCATGCTTCATTAGAAGCAGCTGGAATTAAGATGGGAAAAGTGATGCAAATGTTACGTGTTGCTTTAAGCGGAAATGGCGCTGGACCTGACTTAATGATATCCATGCAATTGTGGGGAAAAGAAGAATCAATTGAAAGATTAAACGCGGCATTGTCCGCTTTTCCAAAACTGATATAATGAAAGGCAAATCTAAATCAGCTCCTAAGGGACCCAAAGTGCATCCCGATTTAGCGGGTTTTGAAATGAATATTGATTCATTTGGTCAAATTACGACGACGTTAAATCGTGATGTTCTTAATACCTTTTTGGATAAAGAAATGCCCGAGGATAAAAAATTAAAGCCAAAGAAAGATGAAAGTAACGAAGGATGATGTGGTAAAGATTGCGCACTTGGCACGCTTAGAGCTGAAGGATGCGCAAGTAGGTGACATGCAGGATTCTATCAATAAAGTGTTAGACTGGATGGAGGCTTTGAACGCGGTAGATACAACAAATGTGGATCCTTTGGTTCATATGACCACTTCGTTGAATCACTTCCGTGAAGATGTAGCTAAAGATGGTTTAGACCGATCCAAGGCACTTGCTTTGGGACCGGACACAAATGAGAAGTATTTTAAAGTTCCTCAAGTAATCGAATAATTATCCGATGTAATAGGCGATTGCCTTTTTCATTTCAGATGTGCTGACAGGGATATCATATCCGCAATCGCCAATGCCTGTTAGCAAAGAGAACCGAATTTCATTTCCTTTATTTTTCTTGTCTTGCGCCGTCAATTTAATGATGGCAGGAATTTCATCTGCGGAAAGC
>JBEDFG010000014.1:0-25706 GCA_041175285.1 Bacteroidota bacterium
CTTTCACACCCTTGTCGTTTTTCATCATATCGATCCAGCGAGCGACGATGGCGTCACGCCCTTCATAGAGCTCGTCGCTCGGTTGCCATTTGGACTGTGAAGACCAACAACTCACCCACAAGGGCGCATCGCGACGCGTGGTTGCATCGGCATAGGATTCATAAAGCTCGCGCACGGCTATGCGGTCTTCCAACGGCCCTGCATAGTTCCTCATTGGCTTTCCCGTCTGCCACTCGACCTGTTTCATAGATGGTCCGCCGAAAATGGAATTTTGCCCTTGTCATGATCTGAAAAGAGCTGGGGTGATTTGACTTTCAGGTTCAATTCGCGGCTGAGTTGGTAAATATAATAGAGGTGATTGGCCGACAAAATGGCCCATGCCATGACGATTGCGCCATTCAGTAACAGGAACGACATATGTTGGTCGGCCACCAAATATCCAGATGAAAACAACGTGCCGATCAACATAATCGCTAATCCAACGTGTGCCATGGCACCACCCGACAAGGAGAATTTTTGCTTGATTAAAAACCAAAGGATACTACCATTTGCAATGGTAGCAAATAGGCTACTCCATAATAATATGATGTAAGACGCGGTGTATATTTTACCTAGATTGACAAAAAGCACTGTTAATAAACTGGCAATTAATGTAGCATTCCACAGGGGCTTCCATTTCGTGGACTCCTTAATTTTTCCCCACCACACATATTGGCCAACGGCACTTAAAACGGCAACGGCAATAAAAATCCAAATTTGAATTTTGCTGTAATGTGCTGCTTGATCAGCGGGTAAAGCCAAATTGGAAACTAACCCGAATGCGGCAGCAATTTTATTATAAACTGGAATCGAGGTCGTAAAGGTTAATTGAAAAGCGGACAAGCCTAAAATTGAAGCGCCAATGAAGATCCAGAATTCCTTCGAATACACGCCGATTTCTTTTTCATCTTTCGGAAGGTCTTTCCATCGATACCAAGCAAATGCGATGGCACCTACAAGGAAAGTAAGCAAGTAAATAAGTAATTGCCCTGAAAGACCTAAGTCAGTAAATGAATGTACCGATGCATTTCCAAGTACCCCAGAACGATTTAGGAATGTCGAATATAAGACTAGAATAAAAGTGGCAATTACCAATATAATGGAGGTCTTAAGTGCTGCACTCGAATTTCGATAAGCAACCATCGTGTGGATTGCCCCAATTAAAATTAACCAAGGAACAAGCGATGCATTTTCAACTGGATCCCAGTTCCAATACCCGCCAAAATTCAATGTTTCATAGGCCCAATATGCCCCCATTAAAATACCGATTCCTAAGATTCCGCCACAGGCCAAAGCCCAAGGAAGGGCAGGTTTAATCCATTCTGTTAATTTGTTTTTCCAAAGCCCAGCAATTAAATAAGCAAATGGAATTAAGGTCATCGCAAATCCTAAGAACAAGGTAGGTGGGTGAATGACCATCCAGTAATTCTGTAATAATGGATTTAAGCCTCTGCCATCTTTAGGAATAAAGTTCGGCTGCATGCTCCAAACCGGTAAATCAGGCTGCGCTTCACGCAATAATAAAAATGGCGAAGAGCCTATTTTTAAGTCGATTACTGGAATGATCACACCCAGAATCATCGATGTTAAGAACGTTTGAACAAGGGCAAAAACAGTCATGACAGGTCCTTCCCACGTTGGGTTTTTAACCATTAATAACAATCCAAGTAATGCTTGCCAAAAAATCCAAAGCAAGAAACTTCCCTCTTGACCTTCCCAAAAACAAGAGATCATAAATTGAAGGGGTAGGGCAAGCGAAGCGTGCGAAAATGCGTAGTGATACTCGAAATAGTGATTATAAATAATGTGAAATAGGCTATAGGCTACTCCGATTACGGATACAAAGTGGATGAAAAATAGGACGCGCGCAGTTTGTCTCCATTCCGTGTTGAGCGCATCTGTCTGACTCGTTTTAAAGTAAGCAAACGTCGCTAGTAATGCAGTAACGAAGGAAACAATAATCAGGCCATGTCCAATTTGGCCAATACTTTCGTGTATCATATTTATTTTTTTGCTTCAAAAGAAGCGCTTGAGTCGGCGGAAATTTTACCTTCTTGATATTTAGAAGGGCATTTCAATAATATTTTGTCACAGTAAAAAATCTTATCGGCCTTCATGCTTCCTACCAGAACGATTTTTTCTGATTTCTCAAAATCCTGTGGTTTGGGTGCAGCATAAATAACCTCATTTTCCCTGCCTAAACTATCCTGTACTATAAATTGTAGGCGGTTTGCGTCTAAGGCTGGGTTAAATTGTAGCCCAACAATATGTCCTTGTGCGTCTTTTTTTAATTTCCCGACCACGTGTACTTTTTGGTTTGGATCCTGCTGGCTGATGCGTTCAGCCTCATCGAATCCCACATAGGTACTTGCATCGCCCGTTGTGATCAAAATAATTCCTATTGCAATCGCAATAAGGATTAAGCCTACGATATGCGTTTTTTTCATTTTATGCGTTTTTCTAAGTCGGTGATTTTACGATCCAATCGAAATAAATAAATAAACAAACCTGCCAAAATAATACTCACAATGGCGATAACTACATATATTTTCCCATCGGCACGAAATTGATCGGCCATTTCTACTTCAGTTTGCGCATTGGCTATGAAACTGACTAGGACAAAAATTAAGCTGAATAAGTTCACTTTCATATTATTCTTTTTCTTCAATTAGTTGTTCAATTTCTTTAATTCGGATACGTAAGTTGGCAATCCAAAATCCCAATAGGGTCCAACCGATTATAGCGGGATAAAATACCATACGCATGCGATTGTCAAGGTCCATGGAATTAAATCCTGGGTTTCCGCCATTTCCTGGGTGTAAAGAATCGGTCATGCGAGGAAGAATCCAGATAAGTACCATAAAAACCACAAAGGCAAAAATGTTGTACACAGATGAGATTCTAGCTTTTTGTTGGTCGTCTGGAAGGGAAGAACGGACCAATAAATAGGCCAGGTATATTAGGAGGCCAACAGCCACAGAGTTTAATTTTGGATCATTTGTCCACCAATCGCCCCATGTAAATTTGGCCCAAAAGCTACCAGTAACAAGACCTAGCAGAGCAAAAACAAGTCCTGTTTCTACATAGGCATATGACTTCAAGTCGGCCTGTAAATCTCCTTTTCGTGAATGGAATGGTACACGGAGGTGCCAAGTAGGAAAATCATACTAAACCACATGGTGACGTGAAAATAGAGGTTACGTACTGTTTCGTTTAGAATGGCTTGGCGTGGAACAGTTCCATTAAACCCCGCATAGACGGTGTAAAAAAGAAGTGCGATGCACAAGAATTTTGAAATGTTCTTTTTTAATGTCTCCATATATAGGGAAATAGGATACCTGATAAAACAACTACGATGGTATTTAAAGCAGCTAAAATGGCAATTTCGTCCCAATTTTCTTGAATAGAAATTCCATCCATGGCACTTTTAGATAGTTTTAAAAGCAGTAGTAAAAGCGGTAAGATGATAGGGAAACTTAAAACGGCCATTAATGTTGCCGAATTTTCAGCCTGGGCGGCAATGCCTGCCATAAGCGAAAGCGTTGAAGCTAGGCCTATAGATCCCAAAATGATTGAAAGGAGGTAGAGGGGCATATTTCCAACGGGGTTCCCCATAACCCAAGAATAAAACAAAATACCAATCAATGAGACGCCAATCATCACGATTGAATTATAGATTATTTTCGAATAAATTACTGCTTCAGGACTGACAAGCGAATAATAAAATAGGTTCCTTTGACTGGGTTCCTGCGTAAAACTCTTCGCAATGGCGTTAATAGCGATAAACAAAAGGATGATCCAAAATAAGGTATTCCAGGTAATCGGATTGATTGTATGTTGTTTGGCCTTGAAAGAGAGGTAGCATACGAAAATCGTTGAAGCCAAATAAAGAAGCAAGCCATGAAGGGCATAGCGTTGGCGCCATTCCATTTGCATTTCTTTCTTGACTAAAACAGGTATGTGACCGAGCATTTTGAATAAAAATTCCTAAAGGACCCGCAATTTACGATAGAATTTTTGCTTTCAGGTACAATCCGAACTAAAACTATTGCGTATCATTTTTTAGGTCAAAAATACTTAGTACATTTGACCTAATTTTGAATAATTCTAAATAAGTAGACTTGAATACGCGTAAGACATTAGCTGATTTGAAAATTGGGGAACGAGCTGAGATAATCGGTTTTACAGATGCGCTACTTTCTTTAAAATTATTGGAAATGGGTTGTTTGCCTGGTTCGGAAGTTGAAATGACGCATTTGGCACCTTTCGGGGATCCAATAGCGATTAAGGTTTCTGGATATACGCTTACGATGCGTAAGGATGAAGCAGCAACAATTCAAATTAATACCCAAAAAAACTGATTTTGTCACAGAGACCTAAAATAGCCTTAATCGGAAATCCAAATGCGGGGAAGTCTTCCTTGTTCAATAGCCTCACAGGCTTGAGACAGAAGACGGGTAATTTCCCAGGGGTGACAATGGATAAGTTAACGGGCGTTTGGGAAATTGAACCAGGTCAAGAGATTGATATATTGGATCTTCCTGGTATCTATAGCATCTATCCAAAGTCACTCGATGAGGAATTGGTGATTAATATTTTGGGTAATCCTGAGAATGAAGATTATCCGGATATGGCGATCGTGGTCGCGGATGCGTCAAATCTTAAACGAAATTTATTGCTTTTCTCGCAGGTTCGTGACTTGGGTATTCCCACTGTGCTTGCTTTAAATATGATTGATGTTGCTGAAACGGAAGGCTATGTGATCAACTCGATCAAGTTAGCCCGAGAACTCAACGTCGAGGTGGCAGAAATAAATGCCAAAAAGGGGATTGGGGTGAACGGCTTACGTTTAGCGGTAAGTAAAACGTTGGCTAATCGTTATGCCTCAAACGATGGTTTGCCGCTACCTGTTGATGAGCAATTGTTAGCGGGTATCCAATTGAAGTTTGGGGAAGCAGATCCTTATCGTTCTTTATTGTGGCTGATGGAGCATGATCGCATGAAAATGTTCACCAAGGAGCAGCGCGAAACGTTCGATTCCATTCAAGATGAATTTCATTTTAAATCAGAGGAATACAAAACTTCAGATACCGTTAAACGATACGAAGCATTATCGGAAGTGGTTGAACGCTGTGTGATTAATTTGAATCGTCAGTGGGATGCTCCTCCGGTAAAAACGTGGACAGATCGCTTGGATTCTGTTTTTTTACATTCCCTTGGCGGTTACCTGTTTTTTCTTTTGTTGTTATTTGTCATGTTTCAGGCGGTTTTTACCTGGGCAGCTTATCCAATGGATGCCATTGATGGGGGTGTAGCCTATTTAAATGATTGGCTGAAAACCGTATTGCCAGAATCTGCTTTAACAGGTTTGTTGACCGACGGACTTGTCGCTGGTATTGGAGGGGTTTTGATATTTGTACCTCAAATAGCTTTCTTATTTTTCTTTATAGCCATGTTGGAAGAAACAGGCTATATGTCGCGTGTGATGTTCATTATGGATAAGTTGATGCGACGATTTGGTCTGAATGGTAAATCAGTTGTGCCTTTAATTTCAGGGGTAGCTTGTGCGGTACCTGCGATTATGAGTACCCGGTCGATTGGGTCTTGGAAGGATCGATTGATAACAATTATGGTAACGCCTTTGATGTCTTGTTCGGCACGATTGCCTATTTACACTGTTTTAATATCATTAGTTGTTCCTGAAAAAAGCACCTTATTTGGCTTATTTAATCTGCAAGGTCTCGCCTTGTTTGGTATGTATTTATTGGGCTTTCTGATGGCAATTATTTCTGCTTGGGTGATGAAGCAAATGTTGCAAGTGAAGGAGCGCAGTTATTTTATTATGGAATTGCCTACGTACAAAGCGCCAAGATTTAAGCACATGGCTATGTCGATTTTGAATTCAGTGAAAGCCTTTGTATTCGAAGCTGGAAAAATTATTGTGGCGATTTCGATTGTACTTTGGGTGTTAGCAAGTTATGGACCTGGTGATAGTTTAAGCCAAGTTGATTTAGAAGTTCGCAAGGCCAATCCAACATTATCTAAAAGTGAATTATCAAATCGCATTGCTGCTGAAAAATTAGAGCAATCTTATGCGGGACATTTCGGGCATTTTATTGAGCCAGTCATTAAGCCTTTGGGGTATGATTGGAAAATTGGGATTGCCTTGATTACGTCATTTGCAGCTCGTGAAGTGTTTGTGGGCACGATGTCTACCATCTACAGTTTGGGTGGTGAGGTAGATGATGAAAATGCGACGATTAAGAATCGGATGCGTGCAGAAATCAATCCTGCGACTGGAAAGCCACTTTATGACGCAGCCCTAGGATTCTCTTTGTTGATATTTTATGCCTTTGCGATGCAGTGTATGAGTACGTTGGCGACGACTTATCGTGAGACAAAATCTTGGAAATACCCAGCCATTCAGTTTTTCTACATGACAGCACTAGCCTACCTAGCAGCTTTCATTACCTACCAAGTTCTTTCTTAGAAGTTGACAGGAATAGACGTAGCCGCCAGGTTGCTGGTGCTTTTTGCTAATAATTTTCCTTCAGCATTATATAGTTTTGCTTCTACATTCGCAATTTTCTTGCCTACGCGATATACTTCAGATACGGCAGTTACTTTTTCGCCTGCTTTTGCACCAAACAAAAAGTCCACGTGCAAATTGATAGTCACATATAGGTGTTCGATCTTCAATGTAATCAAGGTCATGCCCATGATTTCATCTAAGATGGTGGAGATGATACCGCCATGCAAGACCTGTGCGTGGTTGCACTGGTCTTCACGCACTAGAAATTCAGCAGTTATGGACCCTGCGGAGGCTTTTAGAAGTGTTCCGTCTAACCAGGTGGTTATTGGGTTAGGGTTTCCATCTGCTATTTTCTTATTTAAATTTTGATTTAAATAAGAGATTATGGTTTCATTAGGTGTCATCTTAGGCGTTGTGTTGAGCGATTAGGAGCGGGACCAGGTAGAAGTTCGGCCGAACATGGCCATCCCTACAAATCCCCGAATATCTAGTTTCTGATTATTGTCTTTTACCTTTAAAATGCAATCGTATGTTTTGCCTGAATGAGGGTCATAGATTGTCCCTGACTCCCAGCTAGAACCGGTATATTTAAAGTTTTGAAGAATAACTGTACCGATAATTTCACGGTTTCTTAGTTTCGGATCCGGGTTGTTGACATCTTTCTTTCCAGGTGTTTTCCCCCAAGATATTTTCCCAAAATAGCGGTCTCCTTGTTTGTAGATAGTGATTTTTCCATCACGAGGTTCCGAAATCCATTCGCCCAGAATTTGATCAGGGCCATTAGCTGCTTGACTATTAAATGAGAATAGAAGTGCACAGCTTAACAAAAGAAAAAAATGTTTCATGTGTGATAAGTTTAAGTCCGACAAATATATGAGTATTTTGGGATTTGCCACAATGGGATGGAATGCTTATTTTTGTACACTATTGCCTTCAAGGCAAACAACAAACGAAAGAGTCGCAATCTGAAAACCCTATGAATTACAATTTAAGTCAAATTCCTGAGCGTACTAGTAAGCCTCGTCAAAAAGGCTTGACCATGGTGATGGACAAAGGACTAAGCCTGCGTCAAGTAGAGGATTTTATTGAGATGGGAGGGGCGTATACGGACATTGTTAAATTAGGTTGGGCTACGTCCTATGTGACTCCCAATTTGAAAGAAAAGTTAGCTATTTACAAGTCGGCAGGTATCCCAGTATACTTTGGCGGTACCTTATTCGAGGCTTTTTATATTCGAGGTCAATTTGATGAATACCGCCGTGTATTGGATCAATATGGCATGGAATATGCCGAGGTGTCAGATGGTTCTGTAGAAATGGAATCGGATGTTAAGTGTGAGTTTATTCGCACGTTGGCCCAGCAAGTAACCGTATTATCTGAGGTGGGTTCTAAAGACGAAGCCAAAATTATACCTCCCTACAAGTGGATCAAATTGATGCGCATGGAATTGGAGGCAGGAGCCTGGAAAGTAATTGGAGAGGCGCGTGAGGGAGGTAATGTAGGTTTGTTCCGTTCTTCAGGCGAAGTCCGTCAAGGATTAGTGGAAGAAATTTTAACGGAAATTCCTGAAGAAAAAATTCTATGGGAGGCACCACAGAAGTCTCAACAAGTTTGGTTTGTGAAATTAGTGGGCGCCAATGTGAACATGGGTAATATCGCTCCGAATGAAGTTATATCGTTGGAAACTATTCGTTTGGGATTACGTGGTGATACGTTTGATCACTTTTTGACTAAATAAGTCTTTTTCATTTACCGCAGTCTTTTGCTGCGCTTTCTTATGATTCAATTATTGCTTGATCTATTAAAAGATCCTTTGACTTTTTTAAGTGAATTTATTGCTGCCAACGGTTCTTTAACCTATGCGCTTCTTTTTGCGATCGTTTTTGTTGAAACAGGTTTAGTCGTTATGCCCCTTTTGCCAGGAGATTCGCTTTTATTCTCTGTGGGTTTATTGGCGGCAGCAAGTGGACAGTTGAGCTTGACAACGGTGATCCCATTATTAATTATTGCTGCTTTGTTAGGGGATCAATTAAATTATTTCATTGGTCGAAACTTCAGTTCTTGGATTAAAAATCGGGAGCAAGTCTTGTTTTTGAAGCGGGCCCATATCGAAAAGACCGAAGAATTTTATGCTAATTATGGTTCTAAAATGGTCATTCTTGCTCGTTTTGTGCCGATTGTACGTACCGTAGCGCCATTTGTTGCTGGCGCCGGTCGCATGTCTTATCCTATTTATTTATTGTTCGGCTTCTTGGGAGCATGTCTTTGGGTTTTCAGTATTACCCTCGCTGGTTATTACCTAGGAGATAACGAGTGGGTGAAAACAAATTTCGAGAAGGTTGTTTTAGGGATTGTGAGTGTTTCTGTTTTGCCCATTATTATCGGTGTTTTAAAACAGACATTTTTGAAAAAATAAGATGGCAATCACGTCTCTTTTTGGTTTAATAGGCTACCCACTTGGACATTCATTTTCTAAGAAATATTTCACGGAGAAATTTGAAAAATTAGGATTGCAAGATTCGCATGCTTATACGCAATTTGAAATTCCAACGATCGAAGATTTTCCTCAAATTTTACGGGCTAATTCTAATCTCAAAGGGCTCAATGTGACGATCCCTTACAAGCAACAAATCATTCCCTTTTTAGATGAAATTGATGCTGCAGCCTTACGAATCGGTGCTGTGAATACGATTAAATTTTTGCCTGATGGTCGGGTGAAGGGGTATAATTCAGACTATTTTGGGTTCCAACAGACCCTTAAAGACTGGTCGGCATTTGAGAATTTCAAATCAAAATCAGCTTGTGTATTAGGTCAAGGTGGTGCGGCCAAAGCGGTGATAGCGGCTATTGAGGATTTAGGGATTGCTGTCATTAAAGTTTCACGTACGGCAACTCCAGATTGTATATCTTATGATCAAATGGGGAAGCTCATGCCTGAAATTGGGCTCATAGTTAATACCACTCC
This sequence comes from Bacteroidota bacterium, assembly GCA_041175285.1. GTDB lineage: Bacteria > Bacteroidota > Bacteroidia > Cytophagales > Spirosomataceae > Aquirufa. The sequence goes on from JBEDFG010000014.1 coordinate 9,537, forward strand.
ATTAGGGATGCATCCTCATGTGGAGGCTTGTCCGGAAATTCCGTATAATCAGATTAAAAGCCACCATTACCTCTACGATATTGTTTATAATCCTTTGGAAACGACTTTTCTCAAAAAGGGATTAGAATATGGAGCGGGTGGAATCCACACAGGGATTGAAATGCTTTACGGACAAGCAGATAAAGCTTGGGAGATTTGGAATGCGTAATTAGTGCAAATACACCCCGCACTTCTCGGGATCTGAAATAATTACTTCGACATGTTCTGCGATTGTTGTTGACAACTCATAACCAATGTAATCAGCTGCAATTGGGAATTTGCGGTAATTACGGTCAACTAAAACGGCTACTTGTAATTTCTTGACAGGAATACTCAAAAAGGGCGCTAAGCTATATGAAAAGGTACGACCCGTATTTAATACATCATCTACCACAATAATCACTTTGTTTTCTAATACGGTTAAGTCGGTGTCGAATTTAACGGGGCTTTCATATGGAACCTCTTTATTGAGCTGTATGGCAACGGCTTTTGCTTGAATGGTAGAGATTTCATGCATGTGTTTGCAAATCATTTCGGCTAAAGCGAGGCCTTGGCCTACAATTCCAGCGATGATGATTTCCTTTTCTTCAAAATTATTTTCGAAAATCTGGAATGAGATTCGTCTGATTTTTTGAAGTAGGGCTGGTCCGTCTAGTACTTGTTTTGCCGACATATTCTTTTGCTTAAAACCTAAATTAGCAAATTAAAATTACCCAAAATTATCCAATTTTCGTACCTTTAGCCTTTATTTAGCGTTTAAAATAATTTTACTTATGTCTAAAATGTATGGTGGGCAGCAACGCGCACAAATGCAAGCACCTTCTAATCCACTGGCGATTAAAACCAAAAAATATGGATTAGAAAAAAATAAATACGTAGGCCTTTGCATGCGTCAATTGTTTTCTAATCAATGGAAATGGGCATTTTTGCCACTGGCTTTAGTAGGCTTAAATGTTTTTCTAAACCTTTCAGGTACCTATAAAAATTATTGGATTTACATTTTTCTAGCGATCGGTGTCATTGGATATATCTTGTTTTGGTTGATTCAATTCACAGGGATCACTCAACTTGCTCAATACAAGCAATTGTTTGATAAGTATCGTTACGAAATCGACAGTCGGCAAATTTTCATGAAAATTTCTGATAAGGAAGGTGGCATGTTGAAGTGGGACATGATTTTGTCTGCCTACAAAGATAAACAAGCTTACGTGTTAGAAATGGGCAAATATCAGTTCTTGTATTTACCATTTGCAATTTTTTCTGACAACGATCGTAAGTTGATGGATAAGATTATGCGTGATAAAGGATTTATCGCCTAAGGATGGGACGTATTCTTGCCATCGATTTTGGGTTGAAACGTACGGGTTTAGCCGTAACGGATTCGCTTCAGATCATTGCAAATGGGCTCGATACAGTTCCGACGCATACCTTACTTGATTATCTGAAAACATATTTTGCGCAGGAGGTGGTGGATAAAGTGATTATTGGAATGCCCAAAAATTTAGATAATACGGATACGGATTCAACGCATGGTGTTCGGGTCTTAATTAAACATTTTCGAAAGAAATTTCCAGAAGTACCCATCATTGAACATGATGAGCGCTTTACATCCCAGCTTGCCATGCAGGCCATGATTGCAGGGGGGATGTCTAAAAAGGATCGAAGGGTTAAAGGGACAGTAGATCGTGTATCAGCGACGATTATATTACAGTCCTATATGGAATCTCAAGCATAAAAAAGCTCGCCAAATTACTAGGCGAGCTTTTTTTATTTCGTAACCACCTTGGCTAATCGGTGGTAAAAAGGTGTTTTACTATTTTCAGATTTCGGTTTATACTTACCTGTGATGATGGGAACGTACATGACACGTCTGCGGGATTTTTCACCAAAATGTGGAGATACCTCAACTCGGTGCCATAGACGGCCATCGTGAATCGTTAGATCACCTCGTTCTATTTCAAATGCAATTTCTTTGGGATCTGGTCTATGATCGATGAATTGTTTTTTCCCAAAAAGTAATTTCAACATGCCTTGATTTTGCGTGCCAGGTAAAACGCGTAAACCACCGTTGGAAGAAGGACAATTATCTAAGTGGATCCCCACATTTAACATAGGTAGGATTTTTTGACCCAAAAACAGATCTCGAGGAGAATCTGTATGCCATCCCATTTGCGTGAATTTCGAATTGGGTTGATTTATATAGTGATTGAATACGAGACCATCTTTTTCTTCCTCACTGATACGACCTTCATAGGGAGCCAGTAATTCGAGTAATATGCCAAAACGGGGATCTTTCAAGAACTCAGCGAGTACTTGACTGTATTTGTTTGTGAAACACATCCGTTGAATCATCTGATTTCCTTCGGGATCTTGACCAAATTTTAATGGTATTCCATTAACCTTTTGAATACCCTCTTTGAGCCAGTTAAGTTCAATTTTAGCTAATTCTGAAATGAATAATTCAGCTGTTTCCGGTGTGATGAACTTCTTGAATTGAATAACACCGTGTTTTTTGAAATAATCGATTTGCTCTTGGGTTAATCTTTCGCCAAGAGTAAATATTTTAGCCTCAAATTTAGATGTTGTTGTTTTCATAAGTTAGCGGCGAATAGATGATGGTTTGTTTCAAATGCCGATTAATTAGTGGTTAATTTCGGACTTGCAATTTACTCGATTGTTTGTGAAAATTCCCTAAAATCTCCCTTTTTTATGATTAAAATCAGCAAACTGATTTAGTTTACAGCTTATTATTTTGCAATTTTGCGTAGGATTAAGGATGTGATCGGATATAGGAATGAGAAAGTATTTACTAAGTGGTTTATTATTAATTAGTGAGTTGTTGGTGGCTCAAAACGCTCCTCATCACAAAGGTTCATTTTTTGCTTTTTGGGGATATAACCGATCAGCATATACGAATTCAGACATCAAATTTGTGGGACCCGGGTATGAATTTACCCTGGATAATGTGGTGGCAAAAGACGCCCCGACGCCCCTACATGAGATTAATAAATATATCAATCCAGCCTTATTCTCTATTCCACAGTTTAATCTACACGTTGGGTATTTTCTAAAAGATAATTTATCCATTAGCATTGGATGGGATCACATGAAATATGTAATGGTGAATAATCAAACTGTACCCATAACAGGGTTTATTTCTCCTCGAGTTTCTTTGCCAACCCAAGAAGTTAATCCCATGTATGTGGGAACATTTGATCATCAAAAATTTCAAGTGGCCTCTTCAGACTTTTTAACGTTTGAGCACACGGATGGGTTTAATTATGCCTCGGTTGAGATAGAACATTATCGGCCTATATGGTCAAAGAATAGGCTTAGTTTAGATTGGGTTAACGGAGCTGGCATCGGTTTAGTTGTACCGCGATCAGATGTACGATTATTTACCCTAGGTAAAAATCATTTTTGGAATATGGCTGGTGCTGGTGCATCCTTCAAGTCTGGCCTTCGGCTTAACATGTCAAAACGATTTTTTTTCGATACCATGTTAAAAACAGGCTACACCCAATTATGGGATATTCGCACCACGGGTCGATCAGTTGATCACGCGGAACAGTCTATTTTATTCGGAGAATTTTCAGGCACACTTGGTTTTTATTTTGGGAGCAAAAAATAATTTTTAGGCTAGACTAAAAATTTGTAACTTGCATCCATGCGAATTTGGGTGTGTATACTTATATTAGTTTCATTTTATGTTTCGGGCCAACAATCCGGTCGAATAGAGACAGATCGTCCAGATCAAACTGAATGTCCATTTATAGTTCGTAAAGGTTATTTTCAAGGAGAAATCGGATTTAATCGCCATGTGTCAAAAGATGAAGTTGTTTATTTTGTGCCTACCTCACTTTGGAAAATAGGCTTGGTCAATTGGGCCGAACTTCGTTTGACAACTGTCATTGAAACGAAAGAAAATAGCGGTCATTTTCAATTTGAGTCTGCTGGAGCAAAATTTCATTTATCAGAAGGAAATACTTGGTTGCCACGAAGTGCTGTCATTGTTCAGTATCATGTAAATAATCAAAATAGAGATGCGAGTGAAAGGAATGGGAATCCACATTCCTTAGGTGAAGTCGTTTTCACGATGCAAAATACAATTAAAGGACCTTGGGGTATTGGATATAACTTGGGTACTGAGTTTCATTCCAATGGAGGTGTCGAAGGTATTGTCCGAATTGCACCCAATGTCACTTTGGGTGAGAAAGGGTATGCCTATGTGGAGTTTTTCGGCAGACTACCTAAATCTAATTTGTCTGATACATGGGTGGACGGAGGTCTTGCATATTACATTTCTGACGATGTAAAATTGGACGTTTCTGGTGGCAAAAGTTTGCAAGTGGGCCAACTTTGGTACGCAGCGTTAGGTGTATCCTTCCGATTTAAAATGTTTTAATTTTAAATCTCTTTCGATTCGTCTCCTAGACAATTTGTGTAAATTGCAAGGATGCGTCAGATATTCATTCTACTTCTAGGCATAATGCTGGCTTTCGGGTCGGCAATTAACTTACATGCTCAAAACCGAGATGGTTTAGTGGTACAAGTAGGCAATAAGGCGATTACTACTAGTGATCATTTGGTCATTTATTTTACGCTGCCAGTTTCAGATCAAGCACCCGTCTATCTTTTTCCAGAGATCGCCAATTTCAAGAAATTAGGGGTAAGTAGAAGTAAAGCCTCTTTATTTCAAAACGGACAAGTTGTTCAGACGCAGACATTTTCACAATATTATCAACCTACGGGCATAGGTAATTTTGCTGTTTCCTCGCAAGATGTTCAAATTAATGGCCAGCTAGTCCCTTGGGATCCTTTTGTTGTTCAAGTAACCGAAGGTGCACCGTTGGAAGAGGAGGAATCTAAGGAAATTGAATTGCCTGATGAATCGTTGACAAAAAATAATGGCGCATTTTTTCTGGTTAGCAGTACCATGCGCACGCCATTTATTGGCCAAGAATTTACGATAAAAATGTCTTTCTATGTTCCAGAGACTAATACAACGGAATTGATATTTGATCGAAATGATTTGCAAATACCTGAATTAATCCAACAGATGCGTCCTCGTAATTGTTGGGAAGAAAACTTTGGACTGCAATCTGAACGGGTTTTGAAGGTTCAATTTCGAGGGAAAAAATATACGGAATACCGCTTTTTTCAAGCCAGCTATTTTTCATTGGATAATCATTTGATCCGTATACCTGCGTTGAATTTCCGCGTGAAACAGGTGAGTCCGGGTAAAGGCTTAGAGCGCCTAGTGAAAAATGTTTATTTCAAATCGGCGCCGTTCGTTATTTCTCCGAAAGCTTTACCCGTGCATCCGCTGGCGGGGAAAGTGCCCGTTGGTAATTTCAAATTAATTGAATCTGTTAACCCAAAATCAATCAAAACAGGGCAATCGGTGACTTATCAAACTCGAATAGTGGGTGACGGGAACAGTATTTTATGGGACAATAAAGAAGTTGAGTCTGATTATTTTGTCAATTTTACACCGGTCTCAACCGAACGTTCAGTCGTTCCAATTCGCGATCAAATGATTGGACAAAAAGTGGACATTTTTAAAATTTCACCCGAGCAACCGGGACAAATATCTTTGGGTAAATATTTTAATTGGATCTTTTTTAATACGGCCAAAGAACGTTTTGATACGCTTCGGGCCTCGACAATTTTAATTGTGAAAGGGCAGCCTGCCGACCGGTTTTTACGTACAGATGAGGAAGCGGGTGGTGTGTATAATCAGATCGAAAAGAAAGATTCTTTATCTGTTCGTTGGAATAGATGGATCAATTGGAGACAATTGGTTAATTTTGTGATTCTATTGGTGATAGCTACTTTGCTTTTCCTTTTTGGTAAAGCATCAAAATAACGAATATGGGGAGTATATATGGGAAAATTTTTCAGATAAGTACATTTGGAGAATCACATGGAGTTGCGGTAGGTGTGGTGATTCAGGGTTGCCCAGCGGGTATTATTTTCGATTTGGACTTTATTCAATCGGAATTAGACCGTCGGAAACCTGGACAGTCTCGCATAACAACTCAGCGAAAAGAAGCCGATTCGGTGGAAGTTGTTTCTGGTGTTTTTGAAGGTAAAACGACAGGTACACCCATAGCCATGCTCGTATGGAATGGCGATCAGCGTTCCAAAGATTACTCGCATATCTCAGATCAATTCCGTCCATCTCATGCGGATTACACCTATTTTGCAAAATATGGCTTACGTGATTATCGCGGAGGCGGTCGTTCTTCGGCACGAGAAACGGTTGCTCGTGTAGCGGCTGGTGCTCTAGCCAAACTTGTATTGAAACAATTAGGGGTACAAATTACAGCCTATGTTTCTCAAGTAGGAACGCTGAAATTAGAGACACCTGTAGAGCAATTAGATTTAAGTTTGACTGAAACGAATGCGGTTCGTTGCCCTGACACCAAACTAGCCGAAAAAATGTTTACCTACATTGACGAAATTCGTAAAGAAGGGGATTCCGTTGGAGGTGTTGTTTCTGCCTACATAACAGGTTGTCCTGTGGGCCTTGGTGAACCTGTATTTGACAAATTACATGCGGAATTAGGCAAGGCCATGTTGAGCATTAATGCAGTCAAAGGTTTTGAATATGGAAGTGGATTTGATGGTGTTGCCTTACGTGGGTCACAACATAATGATATTATAGAGAAACAAGCAGATGGGTCTATTCGGACGTTGACAAATCATTCAGGAGGAATCCAAGGTGGTATTTCGAATGGCGAGCCGATTTATTTCCGGGTTGGATTTAAGCCTGTTGCAACCATCATGCAGGATCAGGATAGTGTCAATGAAAAAGGCGAGAAAATAACAGTTTCTGGCAAAGGGAGACATGATCCATGTGTTGTTCCGCGTGCTGTGCCCATCGTTGAGGCCATGGCAGCGATAGTTATTCTGGATTTTTATTTGCGCAATCGTGTGATTCAAATGCCAGCTTAATGATGCTGAATGAGGACGCATATTTTATGGGTTTAGCCCTCCGTCAAGCCGAAATGGCCTTGGAGGAAGATGAAATCCCCGTTGGCGCCATTGTTGTATGTCAGGGCAAAATTGTTGCCAAAGCGTATAACCAAACAGAGATTTTGACTGATGTGACGGCACATGCTGAAATGTTAGCGATTACTTCTGCGGCTCAAACCATAGGAGGGAAATATTTGAAAGATTGCACGTTATATGTGACTTTGGAACCGTGTTTGATGTGTGCGGGGGCTTTATATTGGTCTCAACTCGGTCGTTTGGTTTTCGGCGCATATGAAGAAAAGCGAGGATTTCAAGCCATGGGTCATCAGGTACTACATCCTAAAACTGAAGTCGTTGGTGGACTCCTGGCTGAAGAATCGGAATCGTTGCTTAAAGAATTTTTTTCGCGTAAGCGCTAAGGCTTCAAACAAATTTGGAATTAGAATCGTTTAAAAATTATAACACTAAATCATATCGATATGGCTTTTGAATTAGCACCTTTACCTTATGCAAATAATGCATTAGAACCTCATTTTGACGCATTGACGATGGAAATTCACCATGACCGTCATCACAATGCTTATGTGACGAATTTGAACGCAGCAGTTAAAGACACTCCTTTAGAAGGAAAGTCATTAGAAGAATTATTCGCGTCAATTTCTACGTTAACTCCCGCAGTTCGTAATAATGGTGGCGGGCATTATAACCACGATTTGTTCTGGAATATTTTGTCGGCAAATGGTGGTGGATCTCCAGTAGGAACATTGGCGACTGCGATAGATGCTAAATTTGGATCATTTGATGCATTCAAAGAAGAATTTAAAAAGGCGGGTATTACGCGTTTTGGGTCTGGTTGGGCTTGGTTAGTTGCTCAAAAAGATGGATCAATTGCAGTTTCTTCTACACCAAACCAAGATAACCCATTGATGGATGTAGCTGATGTAAAGGGATTCCCTGTCATTGGATTAGATGTTTGGGAGCATGCGTATTATTTGAAGTTCCAAAATAAGCGTCCAGACTACATTGACGCATTTTGGAGCGTAATAGATTGGAATAAAGCAGAAGCACGTTACTTGGCTGCTCAGAAATAATTTATTGGGCGGGAGCATGAAAATTCTCCCGCTTTTTTTGTCTTAAGGTTTGCAATGTTGGAAGCTTTCCGTATTTTTGCAGTCCTAAATGGCGGTTGTAGCTCAGTTGGTTAGAGTAGGCGTTTGTGGTGCGCTTGGTCGTGGGTTCGAGTCCCATCATCATCCGCCCGTTTATTTTGAAAGTCCTGGTATAGAAGCCGGGACTTTTTTTTATTTTTGATCATGGACAAACCAAAACAGCGCGTAATTGCCTATATAGATGGCTCCAATCTATATTTTGGACTAGTCGATGCTGGATTGAAGTTTTGCAAGTGGCTCGACGTGAAAAAATTGATGCAGCGTTTTTTGGATTCTAATCAAGAATTAGTGGCTGTGAAATTTTTTACTTCTCGTTTGACCCATGATTTGATGCGGGAAGAGCGTCAGGATGTTTATTTGAAGGCTTTGGCCGCATCTGGAGTTGACTTGATCTATGGCTCCTACCATAACAAAACGATCGCATGTTTTAAATGTGGCCACTCTTGGGATACACCTACGGAGAAAATGACGGATGTAAACTTAGCGACTCATTTGTTGATGGATGCCCATTTAGACGCTTATGATGTTGCCTTTCTTGTTTCAGGAGATAGCGATTTTGCTCCATGTGTGGAGGCTGTCGATGAGACCTATGAAGAAAAATCGGTTGTGATGCTTTTTCCTCCTAATCGGGAAAACGATAGTTTATCAGAAGAGGCTAGATCGAGCCAGCTGATTTCTAAGGAAAAATTAATTGAATGCCAATTTCCATTGGAGCTCATTGGGAAGGATGGAGTTGAAATACAAAAGCCAACAGGCTGGTAGAAAATAGATAATTTATGAACCCAGTTTTTTTAAAGCGATTTTTGATTGTATTGTATGCAGCCGGTTTGATTGGGATGCATATGCCCGCAGTTTCAGCGACTTTTATTTCACTAGTTCCGTTAACCTTATGGTTTACGGGCTTTATTTGTGTCTGGTATTTTCCTAAGCCTAGTCCGCAAGCCTATATTTTGTTGGCAGCCATCGCGATTTCAGCTTGGATGTTAGAAGTGGTCGGCGTTCGTACAGGTCAAATTTTTGGGGAGTATGCCTATGGGCAAACCCTCGGGTTGAAGGTATTGAATGTTCCGATTACGATAGGAATTAATTGGGTGCTTTTGGTGATGATTACAAGTGCGCTTGTGGAGGAATGGAATGTCGGAGGTAAGATTGGAAGAGCGGCTTTAGGTGCAGGTTTGATGACTGCGTTGGATTTGTTGATTGAGCCAGTGGCCATGAATTTCGATTTTTGGCAATGGCATCATAATCATGTGCCAATACAAAATTTTGGAGCCTGGTGGTTGGCCAGCTTTTTCTTTCATTGGGTATATATCTCGGCTGATTTACCCTCAAAATCAAGTCTATTCAGATTGATCGCGGCGCTTCAATTCTTGTTCTTTTTGGGACATTGGATTTTTATGCAATTTAATTTATAACAATTTGACGATTGGTGTGTTTCATTCATAGACCCCTTCAGCTATGAGCGTTTTTTCGATTAAGGATCTTGAGAATATTAGTGGAATTAAAGCCCATACCTTGCGGATTTGGGAACAGCGTTATGGGATTTTAAAGCCAGAGCGTACCGATACCAATATTCGTCATTATGGTGACGAGGAGCTCAAATTAGTGCTTAATATTGCTTTGCTCCAGGAAAAAGGAGGATTTAAAATTTCTGAAATCTCAAAAATGAGTGATGCAGAAATGGTTTCTCATATTCTTCATCTTTCTGAAACATCATTCAATCATGTTGACCACATGCAAGCATTAACGCTTGCCATGATGGATTTAGATGAAGCTCGTTTTCAGATCTTGACTCGTAATATTGTGAACGCTCATGGGTTCGAATATTATATGTTGGAGGTTATTTACCCGTTCATGCGTCGTCTTGGTACCTTATGGCTTTCGGGTTCGGTTGGGCCAGCGCAAGAACATTTTATCAGTCATTTGATTCGTCAAAAATTGATTTCGGCAATCGATCAGCAGGACTTAAGTTTAAAGCCAAGTGCAAAACGTGTTTTATTGTATTTGCCTGAAGGCGAGTTGCATGAAATTGGTTTGTTATTTGCGAATTATGTCTTTCGTGCCAGAAAACATTCGGTGGTTTATTTAGGTCAATCCTTGCCTTATGACGAGTTGATTTTGGCGTATCAAATTCACAAACCGGATTACATTTTTAGTGTATTTACCACGGAACCTACGGCCGATGCTGTTGATGCCTATGTGGCTCAAATGGTCGCTGATATGCCCAATACCAAAATCATGTTGACAGGCTATAGTGTTTTACAACCTGAACGCAATTTGCCTCCAGAAATTCACACAATTCCTGACTTTCAGAGTTTAATCGAATTGGCTAACGCTTAAGAAAAGCGTACGTCTAGATTAGTTGCCGCCTCTACAAATTTCTTGACTTCTTGTTCTTGGTCTTTTGGACAGATCATTAGTGCGTTATCGTGTTCGGCAACAATGAAATTATTCAGGCCTTGAATGACAACTAATTTGTTTGTAGGAGTACGGATGATGCAATTCTGAGAATCGTAGGTTAGTACATTTCCCGTAATTACGTTTTGATTTAAATCTTTTTCATGGATTTCATACATTGATTTCCAGGTTCCGAGGTCGGACCAACCGATATCAGCCAAGATTACTTTGACGTCTTGTGCTTTCTCCATGATGCCATTATCTACCGAAATACTTTTACATACGGCATAAACTTTCCGTATGAAATCATTTTCTTCTGCTGTGTAGTAGGAAGCTTCCCCTTCTTCAAATTGTTCTGCTAATCTGGACAAGTTTTTTTCTAATTCCCGTTTGAAGGTAGGGATGGTGAAAACGAAAATACCCGCATTCCAAACGTAATCACCGCTCTCCAAAAATGCTTGGGCTAATTCAAGATGTGGCTTCTCGGTAAATGTTTTTACGGTTTTAGCTTCAGCGTCTCCTGATTGGAATTGGATATACCCATAACCCGTATCTGGTCGCGTCGGCATGATGCCTAAGGTGACGAGTGAATTGTTTTGAGCACTAGCAATGGCAAGTGAGATCTTGGTGCGGAAGGTTTCCTCTTTTAAAATGACATGGTCTGCCGGTGCAACGACTAATGTGGCGTTCGGGTGTTTTTTGCCAATTTTATAGGCCGCATATGCGATACAAGGAGCTGTATTTCGTCTTTGTGGTTCTTTTAGAATTTGATCCGGAGATAAGTAGGGTAATTGTTCTTGGACTAAATCGGCAAACTCCTCGGATGTTACCACATAAATATTCTCTTGAGGAATAATTCCTTCATACCGTTCAGCGGTTTGTTGTAGCATCGTTTTGCCTACACCTAACACATCGTGAAATTGTTTTGGATTTGAGCTGCGACTGATGGGCCAAAACCGTGTTCCGATACCCCCTGCCATGATGATTAGAAAATGCTCGTTCATATATTTATTTGCCTATATGTAAAAATTCGGAAACGCGATCTTTCGCATTGCTACGAATGGGTGCGTAAAATAAATTAAGATCTGCTTGGTGCCAGTTTTTGATTTTGACAAAACTGCGTCCAAATACATAAGGTGTATTTGTCCATAATATGCCTTGGTGATTTTGTGCATCGGCAAAATTACGAACCCATTTAAAGCCATAGGATACTCCACCCGGATTAAGTTCTTTCGGGGCAAAATTTTCATCCAGTGTCCATGTAAGAGGATTGGTAGATACAAGTTCCGTGGGTTTACCTGGATGCCAAGGAGGCAAATAACCTTGTAAAAAGGTGGTCCAGGCAATAAAACATCCCGTTTGAAGAGGAGATTGACAAGGAGGAATTGATGCGAACGTGTTTTTCGGTGTCGCAATTCCGATGATGTAAGCGGCAACTAATTGCTTTTGCAATGCTTTGCCATCAAAGTATTCTTTAAGTAGTCTGGTAGCATGAACGGTGCCTTGGCTATGCGAAGCAATGATGATGGGTCTACCTGCATTATAATGTGCTAGGTAATAATCAAATGCTTTTTTTACATCTTCATAGGCTAAATTCAGTGCGGCATCTTTATCTTCTTTATGTTCGGTCACAAATGCAAAGTAATGTGCTTGTCTGTATCGAGGCGCATAAATTCTTCCTGCGGCATTGAAGATGCTCGCTTGATTTAGGATGGATGTGCTGTCAACTAAATGATTCAAATAGGAATCTGTGACAGAAGCATTCCATTGATATTCATTCTTTGGGGGATAGGTAAGGATGGTCGGGTGGATGAAAAAGACGTCAGCGGGCGCATTGGCTTGTTCATCTTTTAGTGTCGATTTTTTAGGAAGTAGGTCAGCCGCATCGAAGCGATTGGGTAAGGAAGCCCAATTCGACTCAAGTGCATAATCTACCTCTGCAGGTTTTGGGCTTTCGTTCCAACGAATACTCAATTGGGCTGGCACAGGTCGTTTGCACGATATGGCCAAGATAGTAAGTGCAATGATGATGGATAGATTGCGCATTAAGTGCTAATTTATTCGTGTAAAGTTACTAAGATTTCAAACCTTTCTTCATCTAAATTATGTGAACGGTAACAAGTAGTTGCACCGATTTGTTGGCCAAATAAAAATATATTCCGAAAAACTAGTAATTTTTTAAGTTCATTCATTGGGCATTTTCTTAAAAAGATTTAGATTTGTATTAGTGTAGAAACCCTACGCTAAATCGTTTCAACAAAAAATAGACATTATGAAAAAACTTTTTACTTCAACGATGCCCCTATTTGCGGTGCTTTTTCTTTTTGCTTTCGGAGCTTTCGCTCAGACGAAGGTAGGAGGAAAGGTAACTGACCAGGGTTCAAAAGAGCCATTAATCGGGGTAAGTATCTCGGTAAAAGGCAAGGTGATCGGAACTATTTCGGATGCCAATGGTAACTTCTCTTTGACAACTACAACACCAGCACCTTTCACATTAGTGGTATCGATGGTGGGTTATGAGCGTCAAGAAATCTCAGTTTCTGGAAATAAAACTGACTTGAAAATCAGCTTGAAAGAACAAGCATTGATGGGACAAGATGTGGTGGTTTCTGCCTCACGTATTGAAGAATCAGTTATGCAATCTCCTGTTTCAATCGAAAAAATGGATATTCGTTCGATTCGTGAAACTCCAGCAGCTTCTTTTTATGACGCATTGCGTAATATCAAAGGGGTTGAGGTAAGTACACAGTCGGTTTCATTCTCTTCCATCAACATGCGTGGATTTAACAGTAATGGTAACGTTCGTGTAGTTCAGTTGATCGACGGTATGGATAACCAAGCACCAGGTTTGAACTTTGCGGTAGGTAATATCGTAGGTATTTCAGAGTTGGATTTGGAAGGTGTGGAAGTGTTGCCAGGTGCGGCTTCTGCATTATATGGTCCAAATGCGATGAACGGTATCATTTTGATGAATTCAAAATCTCCTTTCTTATATCAAGGTTTAAGTGCGCAAGTGAAAGCGGGTGCGATGCACGCGTCTAACCGTACGGAAGCAACGACTCCATATGGAGATATCTCTTTCCGTTATGCCAAAGCGATCAACAACAAATGGGCTTACAAAGTGAACTTTAATATGTTGAGCGCGCAAGATTGGCAGTCAACAGATTTCCGTGATCAAAGTTTATTGAATGGAACTAGCTTGGGTGCTGGAGATCGTTCAACTAATTTGGCTTACAACGGTGTTAGTATTTTTGGTGATGAGACAAATGTTAATATGTTGTCTTCTTTGACACCTTTATTAGGTGTACCTACACACCCTTTAACGGCGGGTATCAATCAAATTTCAAAAGCTACAGGTGGCGCTTTATCGCCTGCTGCTATTTTGGGATACATTGTTCCAAACGTTCAAATTTCACGTCAAGGTTATGCTGAAAGCGATTTAGCTTCTTATAACAATCGTAACATGAAGTTTAATGCGGCTTTGCACTATCGATTCAATGATAAGGTTGAGTTAGTATTACAAGGTTCATATGGTCAAGGTACTACCTTGTATACAGGAGCGGATCGTTATTCAATCAAGAACTTCTCAATGGGCCAATACAAGGCGGAATTAAAAGGATCTAATTTCTTTGTTCGTGCATATACAACCCAAGAAAATTCAGGTGATGCCTATGCAACAGGTACATTGGGCCAATTAGTAAATGAGGCGGCTAAGCCTTCTACTGCTTGGTATCCAGAATACTTTGGAACATTTGCAGGTTTGGCTTTGACAAACTTTGGAACTGTTTTGCAAACGACATTAGCTGCTACCAAAAACCCAACAACAGCAATTGGAACGGCTATTGCTAGCACACAAGCTAGTTTTCCTTACTACCATGGAACGGCACGTGCATTAGCTGATGCAAATCGTTTAATCCCAGGTTCTGCTGGTTTTAATGCGGCTGTTGAAGCAATCAAGCAGAGCCCATTACCTCGTGGAGCTAAGTTCACAGATAAGTCGGCTTTATACCACTTAGAAGGTATGTACAACTTGACTGAAAAATTAGGTAACAAAGTTGAAATGATTGTAGGTGCAAACTACCGTTCATACGCGTTAAATTCAGAAGGTTCATTGTTCGCATTGAAGGATAATGGAGATGAATTTACGATTTCTGAATTTGGTGCATACTCGCAATTAGCGAAGAAATTCTTTGCAGATAAATTTAAGGTAACAGGTTCGATTCGTTACGATAAGAACGAAAACTTTGCAGGACAATTTAGCCCACGTTTATCGGGTGTGTTCTCAGAAGGACGTTCTAACTTCCGTGCATCTTATCAAACAGGTTTCCGTATCCCAACGACACAAGATCAATACATTGACTTACAAACACCATCTGCTCGTTTATTAGGTGGTTTGTCAGTTGTTCAAGATCGTTATAAATTGTCTGGTAATTCATACACTTTACAATCTGTATTGCAAGGAAAGCCAGTAACATATACATCTAAGGCTTGGAAGCCAGAGCAAGTACGTACGATGGAAGTAGGTTACAAAGGTTTCTTAGGAGATCGTTTATTAGCTGATTTTTATGCGTATCGTTCGAATTTCACCAACTTCTCTGCGGGGATGGTTGTAGTTCAAACTCCGGCACAGCATCAAGATCCTTCTGTATTGGGTAATAAAGTTTACTCATTCCCTTCTAACGTAGATAACCAAGTTGTTACTCAAGGTTGGGGATTAGGTTTGGATTACCAATTAGGTGGCAACTGGATGGTTGGTACAAACGTTTCATACAACGAAGTGAAGGACAACGGAGGTTTAGGAAACTATCAGTTGGCATTCAATACACCTAACTACCGCACAAACGTTTCGTTATCTAACAGAAACATCGGTGGTTCTGGTTGGGGTGTAAGTGCAGTTTGGAGATACCAAGAGAAATTTGTTTGGCAGTCTTCGATTGTAAATCAAGTGGTTAATCAACAACAATTAAGTTTGATCCCAGCATTCCATACATTAGATGTGCAGGTTAGCAAGAAATTGACTAGCATGAAGTCTATCTTAAAAGTGGGTGGAAATAACTTAGGTGGTCAACTTTATTCAACTGGATGGGCTAACCCATTGGTTGGAAGTATTTACTACGTGAGCTTAACATTTGATGAATTATTGAATTAAGATTAATTCCAATTTTTCTTGAGGCTGCCCGGAAAAGGGCAGCCTCTTTTTTTGTACTTTTGTTGATTGAATTTTAAAATATACGATGCAGCAGCCCAAAGATTTAACTGGTTTTAGTCACATTGAAGTATTGGGTGCACGTGAGCATAATTTAAAAAATATTGATGTGTCGATTCCGCGCAATCAATTAGTGGTTGTTACGGGAATTTCAGGTTCAGGAAAATCTTCCTTGGCTTTTGATACGATTTACGCGGAAGGACAGCGACGCTACATGGAGAGTTTCTCTGCGTATGCGAGATCGTTTTTAGGTAATATGGAGCGGCCTGATGTCGATAAGATTGAAGGACTTTCACCTGTTATTTCGATTGAACAGAAAACGACTTCCAAAAATCCGCGTTCCACCGTGGGAACGACCACTGAAATTTATGACTTTTT
>JBEDFG010000015.1:0-13732 GCA_041175285.1 Bacteroidota bacterium
AAAAGATGGCAATCTGTGGACTCGAAATCCTTGAAAATATTCAAGTGAGGTGCTGGATTGATTTCAGTTACGAGTTTTTTTAGACCTGCCAGGATTTCGGTTTTGTTGGCCTCCGAACTAAACGAAATGGCATGTTGGCCTGTCAACATATTATTTCCAATGATCGCGAGTTTCGATGAATAACGCTTGAATAGAAAGTTTCGAAGAACGTTTAATGCTCCATGGTCCCGACTGCCAAACCCAGCTAATTTCCCTAAATCGAGATGTTGCAGCATGGCTGTGGCGATTAATTCATCAGCTTGGTATATACCTATGAATTGGCATGAAATATTTGCGGGGGCTGAATTTACTAATACGCGCAGGTAGGCTGATTGCAGGAATAAGCTTTGTTGGGATACCTGATCCCATTCCGTTGGAAGCGTGGCAGTAGACTCGAAAATGCGGTATTGGTAGTTCAATAAATATTGTTTTCGAATGGTAAACCGCTAAAGAGGTCTTTTTGTTCCACTATACAGGTAGAGACGCGATACTTCTATCGTTCAGTATTCAGTATTCAGTATCTAGTATCCAGTATTCAGTATCTAGTATCCAGTATCTAGTATTCTGTATTTAGTATACAGTAACCAACGTCTATTGTCCAGCGTCTAACGTCCAGAGTCTAGCGAGCGTCTAACGTCCAGCGTATAACGTCTAACGATCGTCCAGCGTCTAACGTCTAACGTCCAGCGTCTAATATGTGTGGCCCCGCCGGGAATCGAACCCGGATCTAGCGTTTAGGAAACGCCTATTCTATCCGTTGAACTACAGCGCCAATACTCTCACTTCTCACCTCTCACCTCTCACCTCTTACTTCTCACTTCTCTTCTGGAATAACCCCATCATTATATCCCATCAAGTGGTTGGTATCCAACCAGTTCGGGAATATTTGAAAGTGTTTTTCCTTAATAATATCCATCACCATTCCCCGTAATTCGGCCAAATTAGAACGTTGTTCCGCCGAGATAAATACAGTCTTTGGAGTATTCGTTTGCCAGTGAGACTGCTTCAAAAAGCGAGTCACACGTTCCATCTTAGTTAACTCCGGATTACCATCTTCATCTACCGCGGCTCCCTCAAAGAAAACATCCTCGACATTATAAAGGTCAATTTTATTGAACACTAGGATCGTTGGCTTATCACCCGCACCCATCTCATTCAAAATTCCTTGTACCACTTCAATCTGCTCCTCAAAATTGGGATGCGAAATGTCAACCACATGTAGTAAAACATCTGCTTCACGAACCTCGTCCAAGGTGGACTTAAATGATTCAATTAATAGGGTAGGGAGTTTACGGATAAAACCGACCGTATCCGTTAACAGAAAAGGGATGCTATCCCAAACCACTTTACGCACGGTTGAGTCTACTGTCGCAAATAATTTATTCTCCGCGAAAACATCCACTTTGGCTAATTTCTGCATCAGGGTCGACTTGCCTACGTTTGTGTAGCCCACGAGCGAAACCCGAACCATGCGGTCGCGGTGCTTGCGTTGCGTAGACGATTGTTTGTCGATGTTCTCTAGCTTATCCTTCAAGAACGCAATTCGATCATTTGCAATACGTCTATCTGTTTCCAATTCTTTCTCACCCGGACCACGCATACCCACACCACCTCGTTGTTTCGAAAGGTGAGACCACATACGGGTCAAACGTGGCAACATGTATTGGTATTGGGCTAGTTCAACTTGCGTTTTCGCTTGAACCGTTTTGGCACGTTGTGCAAAAATATTCAGGATCAATAAACTGCGATCCAGAACTTTCATCTCTTTGCCCAATAGTGAAATTTCATATTCAATGTTACGAACTTGCGATGGACTCAAGTCGTCATCAAAAATGAGCATGTCCACGTCTTTGGCAATGACATAAGAAATAATTTCTTCCAGCTTTCCTTTTCCTACGTAAGTTCGGTTATCAGGCTTCGCCAAATTCTGCGTAAAGCTGGCTAAGGTTAATACACCCGACGTCGATGCTAAGAACGCTAACTCCGCCAAATACTCCGCCGTTTGAATCTGGTTTTGTTTTTGGGTAGTCACCGCCACTAATACGGCCGTTTCTTGCTCCTGATCGGTACTAAATCCGTTTTCTTCCTTCATAATTTTAAGCTAAAAAAAGCCTTTCCGATTAAGAAAGGCTTTCTTGCTCATTTAAGTTCCACTTATAAACCGTCAATCAATTTTTGATTTAAGGTTACATAGTCGTCATTTTTTCCTGCTTTGGCTAATTCGATGGATTTTAAAGCCGTTGCTTTCGCTCCCACTTTATCCCCTAATTTCGCTTGAATCTTTGCTTTTAAATGCATCACCCAATAAGCTGATGGATTCGAATCCGCTGCTTTAGATGCCCATTCCAATGCCTTTTTCAAGTCACGTCCTGTCTCAAAATAATAGGAAGCTGATTCAAAATAGGGTTTGGCGTCAATGCTCATCGCTTTGTCAATCGAAGCAGCAATCTTAGCATCAATCTCCGTTTCGACTGGGATCGAAACACTTGTTTTTTCCCAAAGAATCTGAATATCACATTTGTTGGCAATCACCTGACCAAATTGAATGGTAAATGATTCTACATTCGATGTCAAAGACGTAGTAGGTACTGAAACCTTTAATACATCTTCCTCTGGATGGTAATTGAAAACGCCGTTTGTTCCTTTATTGAAAATGATTTCCCAGTTTTTAGCTGTCGGAATAATCATCAATTGGTATGAACCCGCTTTTAATTCTTTGCCAGCTACTTTAACGTCTTCGCCAAAAGTAACTTTCGTTGGGTTATTCGCTCCAGCTCTCCACAATTTTCCAAATGGAACAACATCACCAAAGATCGTACGACCTTTAATCACCGGACGTGAATAATTCACTTCGATGGATGATAGCGAAAAATCTTGTTTAATCGTTTGACCCGGACTAGGTGCAGGCATTTTAATGCCTTGTGCCATCGCTTGCGCCGCAACTAAAACAAAGATAAGAGCGAATAATTGTTTCATATTAGGCAGATAAAGCTTCAGCACCACCCACAATCTCAAGGATTTCCTTCGTGATTGCAGCTTGACGTGAACGGTTGTATTCTAATTTCAATG
Organism: Bacteroidota bacterium; assembly: GCA_041175285.1. Taxonomy (GTDB): domain Bacteria; phylum Bacteroidota; class Bacteroidia; order Cytophagales; family Spirosomataceae; genus Aquirufa. The sequence goes on from JBEDFG010000015.1 coordinate 3,109, forward strand.
CTTTAATTAACTCACCTGCGTTGTCTGTTGCTTTGTCCATCGCTGTCATACGAGCTCCATGCTCAGAAGCATTGGATTCTAATAGGGAACGGAAGATGGATAATTTCACCGACTTTGGAATCAATTCGTTGATGATTTGCTCCTCAGATGGTTCGAAAATATAGTCAACATTCGAAGCCGTAGCCGTGTCAGCGTTTTCTTGTAACGGTAATAATTGTTCCGTACGGATGATTTGTGTCGCTACGTTTTTGAATTCATTGAAAATTAATTCAACGACATCGTATTTGCCAGCAGCAAAATCAGCTAAGATTTCATCACCTACGACACGTACTTTGCCAAAATTCAATCCCGAGAAAATCTCTGTGTAGTCTGTATTTAATTTATAGCCACGACGACCTAAATATTCCGCACCTTTTTTACCTAATGTTAATACCTCTACTTGGCCAGCAGCATGTAAATCCGCATATTTCTCTTGGATTAAGGCAATCGTTGCTTTACCAATATTGGCATTAAACGCACCACACAATCCACGATCGGATGTAACGACGATCACCAAAACCTTAGCAATCGGACGAACTTGTGTGTAAACGTTATCTTGACCAGCTTCTGTTTTGGCAGAAACCGTCGCAATCATTTCGGCTAATTTTTTTGCGTACGGACGCATTTGGGTAATCGCATCCGTAGCACGGCGCAACTTCGCCGCCGAAACCATTTTCATGGCTTTGGTGATTTGTTGCGTCGAGTTTACGGAAACAATTCTATTTCTTACTTCTTTTAACGAAGCCATACAATTCTATTTTATTAAACTGCGTATTTAGCTGCAACTTCATTTCCGACACGCTTCAATGTAGCGGTCAATGTATCATCAAATTTACCTTGACCTAACGCATCTAAAGTTGCTTTCTCAGTCGCACGTAATACTTGAATGAAATCTTTTTCGAACTCACGAACCTTGTCAACTGGCACTTGATCCAAGTTGCCTGTAGTCGCTAAGTAAATCATCGCTACTTGATCTTCGACACGTTGCGGAGCAAATTGTGGTTGCTTCAACATCTCCAAGTTACGACGACCACGTTCGATCGTTAATTTCGTAGAAGCATCTAAATCAGAACCAAACTTCGCGAAAGCTTCTAACTCACGGAATTGTGCTTGATCTAATTTTAATGTACCAGCTACTTTCTTCATCGACTTGATTTGCGCGTTACCACCTACACGAGATACCGAGATACCTACGTTGATCGCTGGACGAATACCCGCATTAAACAAGTTTGTTTCTAAGAAGATCTGACCATCTGTAATCGAAATTACGTTGGTAGGAATGTAGGCCGAAACGTCACCTGCTTGTGTTTCGATGATTGGAAGTGCTGTTAAGCTACCGCCACCTTTCACAATACCTTTGATCGAATCTGGCAAATCATTCATGTTACGAGCGATCTCATCCGAGTTGTTGATTTTCGCCGCACGCTCCAATAAACGAGAGTGAAGGTAGAAAACGTCACCTGGATACGCCTCACGTCCTGGTGGACGACGTAACAATAAAGAAACCTCACGGTATGCCACCGCTTGCTTCGATAAATCATCATAAACAACTAAAGCAGGACGACCTGTATCACGGAAGAATTCTCCGATCGCAGCACCTGTAAATGGTGCGTAGAATTGCATCGGTGCAGGATCACCCGCAGATGCAGAAACAACGACTGTATAATCCATCGCGCCAGCTTTACGAAGCGTTTGCTCGATTTGCTTAACGGTAGATGCTTTTTGACCAATGGCTACATAGATACAGAATACCGGCTCACCCTTGTCATAAAATTCTTTCTGGTTGATGATCGTATCAATACAAACAGCTGTTTTACCTGTTTGACGGTCACCGATTACTAATTCACGTTGACCACGACCTACTGGAATCATCGCGTCAATCGCTTTGATACCTGATTGTAATGGCTCAGTTACTGGCTGACGGAAGATTACACCAGGTGCTTTACGCTCCAATGGCATCTCATACAACTTGCCTGTGATCGGACCATTTCCGTCGATTGGCTCACCTAACGTGTTTACCACACGACCTAAAATGCCGTCGCCAACTTGTACAGACGCAATTAAGTTGGTACGCTTAACCGTATCGCCTTCTTTAATTTGGCTAGAATCGCCCAAAAGTACAGCTCCTACATTGTCCTCTTCTAAGTTCAAGGCTAAGGCTTTCAAACCGTTTTCAAAAACGATCAATTCACCCGCTTGTACGTTGGAAAGTCCATAAATACGAGCCACACCATCACCCACTTGGAGTACAGTGCCTATTTCTTCTAATTCTGCTTGAGTTTTCGCCTGAGATAACTGCTCTCTTAAAATTGCCGAAACCTCATCTGGTCTTACTGATGCCATACTAAAGTTTTATGTTTTTTTACTATAAAATTTCGGGTGCAAAATTAGGCAGTAAATTTGAATATTCCCATAACATTGGCAAAAAATCACCTGATTCATAAGACTTTTTTTAGATTGTTTTTTTAACGGATAATTTCTGCCTGTTAAATGGCGTTAAATTTGTTGAGCGAGCCGCATTTTTCGTGTATCTTCGAGACTTTGTTTTTGAATCAAATCAGATCTATATGAACTTTTTAAAACCTTTGGCATACCTAACTGCCGCCTCTCTATTGACTTTTACTTCATTTGCCCAAACAAAACCTAAGACCAAACCTAAGTTGACCGTTTCCGTAACGAAAGTTCCAGTGAAGCAATTCAACTCAGCTATTGACTCTGTTTCTTATGCCGTAGGGGTGTTAGTCGCTCAAAATTTCAAATCGCAAAAAGTAACTTTAAACCCAGAAATGGTTGCGAAAGGTTTTGCTTCTGTGACTACAGGTGGTACGCTTTTAATTAGCGAGCAAGAATGCCAAAGCGTCATGAATAATTTCATGATGAAAAACCAACAAGCACAAGCAGCTGAACAAGCTAAACAATTCGAGCCAAATCGCATTGAAGGTGAAAAATTCTTAGCTGCAAACAAATTGAAAGATTCCGTGATTACCACAGCTTCGGGTTTGCAATATAAAGTGATCAAGATGGGAGATGGTCCAAAGCCAACAGCCGCTGATAAAGTAAAAACACATTACCATGGAACATTGATTAATGGTGAGGTGTTTGACTCTTCGGTACAACGTGGCGAACCAGTTTCTTTCCCAGTTTCTGGTGTGATTCCAGGTTGGGTGGAAGCACTTCAATTAATGCCTGTGGGCTCTAAATTTAAATTATACATTCCTCAAGAATTAGCCTATGGCATTCGTGGTGGTGGTCAAACGATCAAGCCATATTCTGCTCTGATTTTTGAAGTTGAATTGTTAGCGATCGAAAAAGAATAAATATGAAAAGGATACTTCCGATATTAATTCCTTTGTCTTTATTGGTGGTGGTGTTATTGCATGGAAAAACGCAGAACACGCAAGTAAAGGCTACTTATCAGCAGGGTGACCTGCAGCCAACGGACACACAAAAGAAAGTGGAGCGATTGGTTTTTGGTATCCTAAGTAATTACCATTATCGGAAGATTCCTGTGAATGATTCCTTATCGTCTAAGATTTTTGATGCTTACATCAAAAACCTGGATCCAAATAAAGTGTTTTTTTTAGCCTCTGACGTGGAGGAAATGGAGAAGTATCGCCTTACGATTGATGAGCAATTGAACATGGGGGATTTGACTTCTGCTTTTCAGATGTACAATCGCTACCAAAAACGCATGTTGGAGCGATACGCCTACATCGACCAACTATTAAAGCAATCTTTTGAATTTACGAGTGATGAAACCTATCAGCCGGATCGCGAAAAAGCGAAATGGGCTGCGTCTCCAGAAGAGTTAAATAACTACTGGCGTAAGGATATTAAACGTCAATTATTAGATTGGAAAATTGGGGGTAAAGCTGATACCACCGCGCTTCGTGAATTGAAAGAGCGTTATGCTCGTTCTGCCAAATACATGGCGCGCACCCGTTCCGAAGATGTTTTTCAAGTGTTTATGAATGCCTATACCGAAAGTATCGATCCGCATACTTCCTATATGATTCCTAAAACAGCACAAGAATTCAATAAGGATATGGCCCAAAGTTTTGAGGGTATCGGTGCTACGCTTCGTTTAGAAGGTGATTATGTAACGATTCAGGATTTGATTCCTGGTGGTCCAGCGTTCCGCAGTAAATTAATCAATCCCAAGGACCGGATCGTCGGCGTTGCCCAAGGAGATGGCGGTGCTTTTGTGGATGTGATCGGTTGGTTTACGGACGATGCCGTTAAACTTATTCGTGGTCCTAAAGGAACGGTGGTTCGTTTAAAGATTTTAGCTGCGAATGGGGTGACGGGTTCGCCAACTTCCGAAGTGCGCATTGTGCGTGAGAAAATCAAAATTGAAGAGCAAAAAGCGAAACAAGAAGTATTGAATTACAAGCAAGGCGATAAAAACGTTAAGATTGGTTTGATTACTATTCCGATGTTCTATCGTGATTTTGAGGGAGCTAGAAAGCGGGAGGCAGACTTTAATTCGACCACTTCTGATGTGCGCAAATTTTTAAATGAGTTTAAGCAATCGGGCGTTGATGGCGTTGTGATTGATTTGCGAAATAATGGGGGAGGTTCCTTGATTGAAGCGGTGGATTTAACAGGTTTATTTATTACTAAAGGTCCTGTCGTACAGCGTAAGCAATCAGATGGTAAAATTTCGCAAGAAGTAGACCGAGATATCGAGCAAGTATACAATGGTCCATTGGTGGTGATGATTAACCGATTCTCTGCCTCTGCATCCGAGATTTTTGCAGCGGCCATTCAAGATTATAAGCGAGGTATTATTGTAGGAGAACAGTCTTATGGGAAAGGAACGGTGCAGTCTGTGGTGGATTTAGATAATTACATTGGTGATGGTAAAGAGCCCGCGGGCCAATTGAAAATTACGTTGGAGAAATTCTACCGTATTAATGGAAGCTCCACACAACATAAGGGAGTGAGTCCTGATTTTGCATTACCATCGGCGTTTTCGGCGGAGGAATTTGGCGAAAGCTCACAGCCTAGCGCTTTACCTTGGGATATGATTGCGTCTACGTCTTATCAGCCTACGAATCATGTGCTTGCACCGGCTTTGGCCAAATTACAAGCAGCCTTTGCGACACGTTTAAAAACGAAGCCTGATTTGATCAAGTTGCGTGCCGACTTTGATCGTTGGAAAAAAATAAAGGAGACTAATTCCATTTCCTTAAATATGGAAAAGCGGAAGAAGGAATTAGATGAGCAAAAGAAAAAGCCGGATGAGTCTCAAGCTGTCATGGACGCATTAGGCGGTGCGGAAGAAACGGTTGCTGAAAAAGATAAGAAAGAGAAGTCGGCAGATAAACATGCCAAAGACGCATATTTAAAAGAAACCCAACAAATCCTCGCGGATTGGTTGGCCCTACAGCCGAAATAGCTATGTTGGATTTAGCCCATTTGCTAACATTATCGAAGCCGGTAGTCTTGGAAACAGGGCGCTGGATTCAATCGATGGTGGATAACATCGGGCAGGAGGATATACAGTATAAGGGAACAAATGATTTGGTTTCTTATGTAGACCAGTCGGCTGAAAAACGGCTAAAAGAGGGCTTGGGGGCTATTTTTCCAGAAGCTGGATTTGTCGCAGAGGAGTCGGCTTCTGATTACAGTGAAGTAGGAGATGGGTATTATTGGGTGATTGATCCATTGGATGGCACCACTAATTTTTTACATCGTTTGCCTATATACGCGGTTTCGGTAGGATTGATTTATAAAAAACAGCCCATTTTAGGGTTGATTTATGAGCCAAATCGCGATGAATTATTTTGTGCTGCACGGGGTCAAGGGGCATTTTTAAATGACCGACCGATTTCAGTTTCAGGTCAAAATCAAGTGAGCAGAAGTTTATTGGCTACGGGTTTTCCCTATTATGATTTTTCTTATCAGGATCAATATTTAGCTTTGCTGAAGGAACTGATGCAAAAAAGTCATGGTTTACGTCGGATGGGTGCTGCAGCCATCGACTTGGCGTATACGGCATGCGGACGTTTTGAAGGATTTTTTGAAGCTAATTTGAAACCTTGGGATGTGGCAGCGGGAAAGATTATTATCGAAGAGGCGGGAGGTCACGTGACGAATTTTTCGGGTGGGGAATCGGTGATTTTTGAAGGTGAAATTATAGGTGCTGGGCCTATTTTTAATGAATTTTTAGACATACTGCAATCGAAATGGAAACCGTAATTATTGCGCTGATTTTTGTGGGAGCTTTGGGGTATTTGGGCCGTTTGGTCTATCAACAATTTTGGGGTAAGTCTGCTGGCCAATGTGCCAAAGGCTGTGGGACGTGTGCAGCGTTGCCAACAGAGAAATAAATGAAAGAGAAAGAGATCGGGAAGATTGTTGACTGGCAAATTATTCGCCGCATCTATGGCTTTATCCAGCCGTATAAAATTCGTTTCTGGTTTTTAGTGGTTTTGATTTTAGGGACGGCTGGAGTTTCACCAGTGATTCCCTTGATGATCCGTTTTACCTTGGATCACTACGTCAGCCTCGGTCACATGGTAGAACTCATGCAGCAATTTATGCTGATGATTGTGGTGCTTTTGGTGCAAACATCGTTGCAATTTTCGACCAGTTATTTAGCGGGATTTTTAGGCCAAACAGTCATTCGGGATATTCGGGTGCAGTTATATGCTAAAATCGTTCATTTGCGGTTGGCGTTTTTTGATGCCACTCCAATTGGCCGCTTGGTGACGCGAACGGTTTCTGATATAGAGACCTTGAATGATGTGTTTTCGGAGGGTTTAGCGTCGATTGCTGGGGATTTACTTCAATTGTTTTTGATTATAGGGGTTATGTTTTACACGGATTGGCGTTTGACTTGTGTGATTTTGGCGACGGTTCCATTTATGTTTTTCTCGACCTACGTCTTTAAAGAATACATTAAAAAGTCTTTTAACGAGGTTCGCTTAGCGGTGGCCAATCTGAACTCATTTGTTCAGGAGCATATTTCAGGCATGATGATTGTTCAATTATTTCATGCGGAAAAGAGAGAGTTGGCGAAATTTAACGTCATCAACCAAGCCCATCGAGACGCCAATATTAAGGGTATTTTAGCTTATTCGGTTTATTTTCCCGTGGCAGATGTGATTTCGGCGGTGGGTTCAGGATTTGTGGTTTGGATGGCGTCAACGTATATTTTGAGGGAAGAGATTACGGTGGGGACGCTGACGGCGTTTATCATGTTCATCAACTTATTTTTCCGTCCGATTCGGATGCTTGCAGATCGCTTTAATACGTTGCAGATGGGAATTGTTTCCACGGAGCGGATTTTAACGCTGTTGGACTCTACGGATTATATTCAAAACAACGGTTCGATTTTAGCAGATGAGGTGCAGGGTAAAATCGAATTTAAGGATGTAAGTTTTGCTTACCAAGAGCCTGAGTGGGTAGTGAAGCATGTAAATTTTACCGTTCCGGCTGGAAAGACGATGGCCATCGTGGGAGCTACTGGGGCAGGTAAATCATCCATAATAGGCTTGTTGGCCCGTATGTATGATTGCCAAAGTGGTGTTATTGAGATTGACGGGGTCGCGTTGCCGGATTATGAAATTGAGAGTTTGCGTGAAAATATTGCGGTCGTTTTACAGGATGTGTTCTTGTTTAGTTCGTCCATTGCCTACAATATTCATTTAGGCGATAAGCGTATTACACAGGAGAAAATGGAAGAGGCTGCGAAGGCGGTGGGCGTGCATGATTTTATTATGAGTTTACCAGGTGGCTATGCCTATGAGGTGATGGAGAGAGGAGCGACACTGAGTGTGGGCCAACGGCAATTGATTTCGTTTGTTAGGGCGATGGTTCGCAATCCAAAAATTATCGTGTTGGATGAAGCGACTTCATCCGTGGATTCAGATTCGGAGGTAATGATCCAGCAGGCCATTGCAACGTTGATGAAAGGTAGAACGGCGGTCGTGATTGCACACCGATTGTCTACCATTCGGAATGCGGATCAGATATTAGTGATGGATAAAGGGGAGATTAAAGAACGTGGAAATCACGAAGAATTATTGAAACAGGGAGGCTTGTATGCGACGTTGTATCATTTACAATTTAGTCGTAATTAATCCTTATCTTTGCGACCTTATGAAGTTGAAAAAATATTTATTGATTGTTATTATCGCGGTGATCGGATTGAGTTCATGCGGTAAGTTTGAGAAATTTAGAAAAAGTGCCAGCGTTTCTGTGAAGTATAAGGCGGCGATGGATTACTATAAGAAGAAGGAATTTGATAAGGCGGGTATTTTGTTTGATGAGATTCTGCCTGTATTAAAGGGAGATTCGACCCAAGAAATGGCGACCTTTTATCAAGCTTATTGTGACTTCAATTTGGGTAATTATGCGGTTGCAAATACCCATTTCAAGAAATTTTCAGAGGTATTTTCTCGAAGCGAATTCGCGGAGGAGTCGATTTATATGTCGGCATTCTCCCTATATAAAGATTCTCCCAACTTCAATTTGGACCAAACTGGTACTTTATCGGCCATCAACGAGTTACAGTCCTATTTAAATAATTATCCGGATACCAAGTATAAGGATGAATGTACGCAGATGATTAAGGATTTGCGTAAAAAGCTGGAGCGCAAGGCCTATGAAAAGGCGAAATTGTATTACAAGACGTCTCCATTTAACATTATGTCATTGAAGTCATCTGTGATTGAGATTGCTAATTTCCAGAAGGAGTTTCCGGATTCTGATTACAGTGAGGAGATTGCTTATTTAAAGGTTTTGGCACAGTATGATTTGGCGGAGAGTACGATTGAGTCTAAGCAGCGCGAACGTTATGGAGATGCTGCCAAATTCTATTTAGAGTTAATTGACAAATACCCAAGTAGTGCTTATTTGAAATTGTCGGAAAAGATGTACGACAGAAGTTTAAAGGAAGTAGCTCGTTTGACGGCGTTGGAAGCTGAGCAGAAAGCTTTACTTGAGAAAGAGCGCTCGAATACGTCGAAGGTGACGACGAGTCCACAATAGTTTTATTCGAAAAAATACCTTATTTTTGCAACCTTAATTTAAAATTAAAGAGATGTCTAAGATCCAAACAAATCCATCAATCATCACGCGTGATGTAGATAAAATTGCAATTAAGACGGGTAATACGTATGAGTCGATTTCGATTATTGGCCAACGTGCACGTCAAATTTCAAGCAAAATGAAAGAGGAATTGTCTGGCAAATTGTCGGAATTTGCTTCTTCAGTTGATAATTTGGAAGAGATTTTCGAAAACCGTGAGCAGATCGAAATTTCAAAATATTATGAGCGTATGCCTAAACCAAGCGCATTAGCGATTGACGAGTTTTTAGGTGACAAAATTGATTTCAGAGCGCGCGAGGAAGCAACAGACGAAAACTAATATTTCTTCGTTTGATTTCAATATGAAATCTTTCCGCACCCTTCTAGTTACCATATTATGCTTGAGTTCTTGGGTGCTAAGCGCCCAAGAACTTCAAGTTTCTGTTACCATCAATACCGAGCAAATTCAGCTCGACCAACAACGCGGTACTTCCCAAATTTATGCGGAATTGCAGCGCACCGTCCAAGAATTTTTATCGAATCGCCGCTGGTCTAATGACGTTTTTTCTCCCGAAGAAAAGATCAAGGTAAACTTGAATTTGCTTTTGACAAAGGCTAGTTCGCAAGGGGATTTTGAGGCCAATGCTCGGATACAGGTGTTGAGGCCTGTTTTTGGTACATCTTATGAGACGGTGATCTTAAATCTCATCGACAAGAATTTTAACTTCAAATATCAAACCGGGACGCCCATTACCTATAACGATAATAGTTATATGGATAATCTGAGTTCGATGTTGGCCTTTTATGCGAATCTTTCGCTGGCCTATCATTACGATTCGATGGGATTGCGTGGCGGTGAATTTTTTGTTCAGAAGTTGACGAACCTAACTAATATCGCCCAAAACTCCGGTTCTGGTTGGGGAACGCTTACCGATATACGTTCACGGGTAGCGATTGCAGAGGGTTTATTAAATCAACAGCTTCAAGGTTTACGTGAGGTCAATTATACCTATCATCGTGGTTTATTAGATACGTTTAAGGATAAGCCGGATGACGCTAGGAAAGGAATATTAGATTTGTTGATGCAGATTCGTCAGATTAACCAAGTGCGCCCGGGTGCGGCCACGATTCGCGTGTTTTTCGATGCTAAATCGGATGAGATTTATTCCATTATGGATGAGGCGACGCCTTCTGAGCGCCAACAAGCCTTTGCATACTTAAGTTTATTGGATCCGATTCGCACGGAAATGTATCGGAAACTGATTCGATAGAATATCAGTTTTTTCTTCTCGCAAGAACTTTTTCCCCCTTACCTTTGGCAATCCTCCAAGGTTTGCCAAAGGTAGGTGAAATAGGGTTTATTTGATCTCGAAAATCATGACCGTTTCGGTCTTATCACTTACTTTAAAGCGGTTGTCAATCCGCTGGCCAACAATCCAGGCAACGGAACCTTTACTAACCAATAAATTGGTCGTCTTCTTTAAATTTAACGGCACTTTTTTGTCCGTTAAAAAATCCGAAATTAATTTTTTGCTATTCATTCCTA
>JBEDFG010000016.1:0-13065 GCA_041175285.1 Bacteroidota bacterium
TGATTCGTACCCTCGTAGTTTGATTCACTAAAGTTTGAATAAGCATTAGCCGGAATATACAGGGAATCGTTCCTGAAATTCCGCTTGGTAGCATCATAAAACGCCCTTAGAAACAAATCGCCGTTGGCAAACTGACTATGCCATTGACCACGAAACGCGTGATTCGTGGCGATGGATGTATAATCCAAATCATCGGCAAATGGCCCTGCATCCAAATTTGCCCGATATTTTTCGCCTTGGTAACTCAAGTCCCAATCATTTCGATTGCCTACCGTGCTACCCAAACGAATCCGTAAATTTTGTTGGCGAAATCCATCCTTTTCGGGCTGATCAGCTGCCGCTGAAAAACCTTTAGTAACTGTATTTTGGGCAGAAACACCTAATCGAAATTTGCCTGCATTATTCTGAAGCATGATCGATTCGGCATGAGTTCCGAGCCCGCCACCCTGTAACGTGATGGTATTACTCGATCGATCGGTGACCAAATTGATCACACCTGCCATGGCATCTGACCCGTATAAAGTTGACTGCCCCCCTTTCATAATTTCAATGCGCTCCAAATTGGCCAAATTGATCAAATTCCAATCCATCACAGACGAAATGTGGGAAGGATCGTTTGCCGGAAATCCGTCAATAAGTAATAAGACCTGACCTGTATTCGCACCCCGAACATAAACTTCTTGATTTGACCCAGGGGCACTGCGTGAACCAACTACGGAAATGCCGACGGATTCTTGCAATAATTCCCCTAATCCTTTTCCTAAACTCGCCTGAATTTGAGGATGAGAGATAATGGTAATAACCTTGCCGGTCTGTGCTAATTTCTCTGGAAATTTACTGGCACTGACTTGAACTTCAGCCAAGGTAGAATCGGTCATTGAATTAATTTGACCTTGCGCGGAGATATGTCCACAAAGGAATAACGTAGCGAGTGCTAACGCCTTTTGAAATGGTAACATGTGTTTGCCCAGTGGGCGTGAAAATAAAAAGGTAATCGAACGCTCGACCCCAGTTCATCCACCGTAAAACAGGGTCAAGGATCATATAAGGCAGGTCTCCTGACTCACTTTCGATTCTTTTCTGTCTTCCCAGCCGAGGCCAGTGACATGGATTAGAAAAGCATTTTGAAAGCTTACAGTTGCGGGGACAGTTCCAGCTTTTCACTGGATTCCCTATTAAGCAGCAAACCACGGATGGTTTGATACACCTTAAACTGCCACAAACTTAGACAATTTTATCAAGAACTTGATTTTAATTCCAAATTATCAGGTTTTGTCTCGGCCAATTCCCAATTATTCTCCTTATTTGCAGCCTAAAGCTCCCCACATGGAAACAGTAAACCGATGCCTTTGGCCGGGCAATGACCCAATTTATCAGGCCTATCATGATCAGGAATGGGGTATGCCCCTGCATGATGATCAGGCACTATTTGAGTTACTTATTTTAGAAGGCTTTCAATCCGGATTATCTTGGATTACCATTCTACGCAAACGGGGAAATTTCCGAGAGGCTTTCGAAAATTTTGATTTTCAAAAGCTGGCCCAATGGTCAGACGAGGCCCTGACTAAGCAACTACAAAATCCACAAATTATAAGAAACCGACTTAAAATCTGGTCTGTCCGGACGAATGCACGAGCATTTATTCAAATTCAGGAAAAATTTGGTAGCTTTGACCGATTTATATGGGCATTCGTGAACGACAAGCCCATTCAAAATCACTTCACTACACATGAGGCATTGCCAGCCAGCACTGAATTATCAGAGCGAATGAGTAAAGAATTGAAGAAATTGGGCTTCAAGTTTGTTGGCCCCACAATTTGCTATTCCTTTATGCAGGCCGCCGGCTTAGTGAATGACCACATAACAAGTTGTTTCTGTTACCCGAATAAATAATATGAATTCAAGGATCGTCATCATACCGACCTACAATGAGATCGAAAACATCCAAGCCATCATCGAAAAGGTGTTGAGTTTGGATCCTGTTTTTGACTTATTGATCGTTGATGATGGCTCGCCAGACGGAACCGCGAATGAAGTAAAACGCCTTCAAGCGCTTCATCCAACTCGAATCCATTTACTTGAGCGAAAAGGAAAACTTGGATTAGGCACCGCCTACATCGCCGGATTTAAGTATACGCTTGAAAAAGGCTATGATTATATTTTTGAGATGGATGCTGATTTCTCCCATAATCCGGATGATTTAGTTCGATTGTATCAAGCTTGCCACGAAGATGGCGCATTTATGGCGATTGGATCTCGTTACATTAATGGTGTAAATGTAGTAAACTGGCCTATGGGACGCGTTTTAATGTCTTATTTTGCAGGTTTTTATGTTCGATTCATTACTGGCATGCCCATTCAAGATGCGACAGCAGGCTTCGTTTGTTACCGCAGAAAAGTATTAGAGACCATCCAATTAGATCAAATTAAATTCATCGGATATGCATTTCAAGTAGAAATGAAATTCACCACGTGGAAGTATGGATTTAAAATAAATGAAGTGCCTATCATATTTACGGACCGGACCAAAGGAACAAGTAAGATGTCGGCCAACATTTTCAAAGAAGCCATTTTCGGCGTAATCCAATTAAAAATCAGCAGCTTGTATAAGCGTTACCAAGCATCGTAATGGACTATTCGATTCTAAAATCATTGCACATTATATTTGTAATCAGCTGGTTTGCTGGCTTGTTTTACCTTCCGCGTTTATTGGTCTACCATGCGGAAGCTCAAACCAAGGAGCCAAATGAGAAAGCCATTTTGTCTGCCCAGTTTTCCAAAATGGAAAAACTGCTATTTAATGCCATTATGATCCCTGCTATGTTTTTGACATGGATTACAGGCTTGAGCATGATTTACTTAACTTGGTGGGATTCATTCGGTTCGCACACATGGCTACATTTGAAATTAGCATTCGTGCTGGGCATTACAATTTACCATTTTGTTTGTAGGCATTTCATCCTTCAATTCAAGCAAGAAAATTTTATCATTTCAGGTCCTCAGCTACGCTTATTCAACGAGATCGCGACCATATTACTTGTTGCTGTGGTATTTCTAGTTGTAGCAAAAAACACCTTGGATATGGTATATGGCTTAGTGGGCTTTGTGGTATTTGCCATAGTCATTATGGCGGCGGTGAAAGTCGTAAAAAAATATCGGACTAACGCATAGCGCGATCCATATCTCTTTTCACATCTTTTTCTTTAATATCGTCACGCTTATCAAAGGTTTTCTTTCCTTTGGCTAGCGCAATGTTCAATTTGGCATAGCCTTTATCTGAAATAAAAAGGCGAGTAGGAATAATCGTCAAACCCACATTTTTAAGCTCCTTTTGCAACTTCCCTAATTCGCGTTTTGATAATAATAATTTTCGATCTCGGAGTGGATCATGATTGTAATGTGTTCCTTCATCATAGGCAGAAATATGCATATTACGAACAAACAACTCCTCTTGAAAGAAGATACAATAGCCATCGGTTAAATTCGCTTTGCCTTGTCGGATCGATTTAATCTCCGTACCAGTCAATACCAAGCCTGCCGTGAACGTATCCAAGAATGCATATTCGAAGGATGCGCGCCGGTTTTTAATTTCGACTTGTTTTTGAATTTTTTCTTTGGCCATGGGTTAAAACAAAAAAGCCACACAGCATATACTGCGTGGCCTTTATCAATATTTATCTTTTACTTATCGCCCTTTTTAGCTGCGTATTCTTTGTTAAGACCGTCCACTAATTTTTGAGTTACGTCAACAGATGCATCAGCGAATAAAATTCCACCACCTACTTTCGAATAACCCAATACGAATTCGTATTTATTTTCTTTGTTTACTTTCGCGATATAATCACGGATGTTGTTGTACAACTCTTCGTTTTTCTTCGCTTGTTCTTGACCTAACTCCGCTTGCTTTTGTTGCGAATATTGTTGCAATTCAGCCCCCTTCTTTTTCAACGTCATGTCTGCTGCTTGTAATTGAGCTTGAGTCATCGCCGAAGCACGTTGTTGGATTGCTTGCAATTCACCTTGCAAAGCACGTTCTTTTTGACCTAGGTCAACTTGCAAACGGTATCCTTTATTTTCAAATTCTTTTTGTGCGTCTTTGTAGAACTGATAGTTTGTCAACAACGAATCTGAATTAACAAAAACGATGCGCTTGCCATCTGCAGTAGTTGCGCTTGCACCTCCACTTGTGCTTGGTTTAAAATATGAATAGCCTAAAGCTAGCGTCAAAACGGTTAACCAAACGTAAGCGATACTTGAATTTTTCACGAGATTAATTTTTATTTTTTAAATGAATGGTAAATATACAATGTCAAAATTGATTGTCCTAAAATTTTATTATTTCTGTCGTAAACGTGCGCCAGCCCAAACCCACAAGCCCGTTGTTAGACCACCAATAATTCCGGTAACAACATAAAGCAAGGACACTTGACCTTTCAATGGCAACAACTCCGACATACGTGCAGGCAGGGTACTCGGATGTCCTAATGCCGTATAATAGGCTGCTAGTACCCACAAAATAAAACCAGCTGCAAAGCCGATCGTAAATGATCCTTTTGTTTTCATACCCACTAAATAGGCGATGATAGAGGCCGAAACACCCATGGCATACCAGGGTAAATACATGCCAATTAAGGCACCAACGACAACAATGACCAGAATTAATCCAAGCGAATATTTCATACTATTGAACAGATAAAGTTAATTTTTTGCGAATACGATTTGTCGACTGAGTAGGTTGATCCAAGTACAATAAAGGTTTTAATTCGCCTTTGGCCCAAGTATCAATTAAATCATCATAATGAGAGCTACCTGGGTTCCCTGATTGTCCCCCTGGGTAAATACCATAGGCTTTGGGCGTTCCCTTCTTAGACAACTCAACGATAAATCGCCATGATGGCCCAGTTTTCGTAGTTGTTGCATTAACTATGGTCCCTCCTCCTCCGACCGGAATGTGAAGTCGGCTAAGCGCATCCATACCTGGAATCAAATGACGGACTCCTGTTTCTTTTTGTTTGTACCAAGCCCATTCAGGCCCCATCGGTCCATGATGCTTCGCCAATGTATCCAATGCCGCTTGAAATGAAACAGAAATAATATCACGCATGGTCTCCTTTTTATCTTTGGTTTTGACATTATCCCACCAGCGCGCTGACCCTTCATTTTCAATCATTCGAATCGTACGGTCCATAGATGGTCGACTCATCGGCACTTTTTCATCGGCTTCAAATTCATCATCCCAAAGGAAACTTTGTAGCGTTTGAACCCATGTTTCAAAAATAGTTGCCCCTACAGACTCGGAAGAATTCTGCAAATTCCAATGCTTTAATTCATCGATAGCCTTGTCTTTCGAACTCACCTGAGCTAATAATAGAGGGAGCAATTTGCGTGCGCGAATATTATAATTATCATTTTGCAAACCTCTTAATGAGTCAATCGTAATTTTACTCATGGCCGTAAGCCGTTCGTTAATACGACGGCCACGCTCAGATGGAGCATATTGCCAACCGAGGTAATAAGGATACGAAGGATCTGTTGAAAATTGATTCGCAGAACTTACAAAACCTCGTACTGGATTTTTAACATGCGGATTGTGCGCTTGCGGAATGAACCCTTGCCAGTCGGCCGCAGTATCCGTTCCATCCATTAAATATTTTCCTTGCAATTTCGATTTCAAAGGAAACTTTCCATTCACCCAAAGTGCAATATCTCCTTCATTGCTAGCAAACACAAAATTTTGAGCAGGGGCCGAATAGTAGGCCAGTGCCTCCGTATAATCTGAGTAGTTTTTAGCGCGATTCAGTTTATAAAACGTAGTCAGTTCTTGGGATTTTTCGTGCGCAATCCAGCGAAGTGCATGGCCAACGGGGATATTCGACTTGAATGTTTTTTCATGACTCAAATAAACCACTGGGCCATGATGCGTAAAGAATACCGTGTCAACAAAATCCTTTTTGCCTTTAATTTTAAATTTCTCAATGCGAAGTTTTGTTTTTTTCCATTGACCACCGTGCCAGTATTCTAGTTTAGAAGCGTCTTTGAATTTTACTTGATACCAGTCCAATACATCTGAACCCACATTTGTTACACCCCATGCGATGTCTTTATTGAAACCTGTTATGACATTCGGTGTGCCTGGCATGGTTGAACCGTATACATTGACACCTGGGGCAACAAGTTGTACTTGATACCAAATCGAAGGAAGTGATAAGGTTAAATGCGGATCATTCGCCAAGATGGGCATGCCTGAAACTGTTTTATTTCCTGAAACGGCCCAGTTATTCGATCCGATATTAGGATCTTTTTCTGGTGTTTTCATCGCACTACCTAGCCCAATAAAATCTTTGGGACTCGCAGGAATAGGAACAGGTTTAAAATCGACAGGTGAACCAGTCGGAATGATTGGACTTTCATCAAATGGATAATTGGGGAATAGATCTTCGGCAACTTCGCGACCATATTGACGCAGAATATTTGTCATTTTCAAATCATCCGTTCCTGATGCTAAAACAAAAGACATATTCTTTAAGAATAAGGCACTTTTGATGGGAGACCAAGGTTCAGGTGAATAATTTAACAGCTTGTATTCAAGAGGTAGATTACGCTCATCGAGTGAATTGATGTACGCATTAACGCCGTCAGAGTAGGCTTCCAAGGCTACTTTAGCTTGCGGATCTGCCTTCATACCTTTGAAAGATTGCTCGGCTCCATAAACGGAACCCATGCGGCGCTGGAATTGATCAGAGGCAAGTCCTTTCTCACCAACTATTTCAGAAATACGTCCACCGGCAAAATGAGTTTGAAACTCCATTTGCCATAAGCGATCCTTAGCAGTTAAATAACCTTGCGCTAGATATAAATCGTGATCATTTTCAGCAAAAATATGAGGGATCGCCATCTCGTCATAAACGACTTTGACCGGCTTTTCTAAGCCTGGAATTTGCAAATTTTCTTCCGTTGGTTCACCTGTATCAGCTGCCTCCGCATTCACCCAAAATCCATGAAATGGACTAAGAAATTTACCAAATGGCGGAATAGTTCCCCAGGAATTTGACAGAACGTACGTAACACAAAGCGCGATGAGCAGTGGGAATACCTTTTTAACTAAGTTCATAGAAACGATTGATGATGAACGATAAATTTTCTAAGATTTTTTTTACTTTTAGAAAGACAATTTTACGCAATTGTCATACAACCAACAAATAATTTAATTTTAATTCAAAATCGGCAACTAAGTAAATAAATGAAAAGAAGACAATTTCTGCAGTCCGCGGGCCTCATGGGGGCCATGAGTACGTTGCCCACCAATCAAAGTACAGAACCTATTATTATTGCTACCTGGAAAAATGAAGAGGGAACAAAAGCTGGTTGGGATAAAATCATGCAAACAGGAAAGGCCTTAGATGGCGTAGAAGCAGGTGCATGGGTACCCGAGGCAAATCCAGAGGAAACGACCGTGGGGTATGGCGGATATCCTGATCGAGATGGTCATGTGACCTTGGATGCTTGTATCATGGATCACCTGGGAAATGCGGGCTCTGTTACGTTTTTAGAAGGAATCATGCACCCTATCTCGGTAGCACGTGCCGTGATGGAAAAGACTCCACACGTCATGCTTTCTGGTGAAGGTGCCTTGCAATTTGCCTTATCTCAAGGTTTTAAGAAACAAAACCTATTGACCGATAAGTCGAAAAAAGCATGGGAGGCTTGGAAGAAAGAATCCAAATATGAAACAAAAGTAAATATTGAACGACATGATACGATTGGATTATTGGCTTTAGGAAAATCGGGTGAAATCGCAGGCGCCTGTTCGACCAGTGGTATGGCGTTTAAAATGCATGGACGCGTGGGGGACTCTCCTATCATTGGCGGTGCTGTTTTTTGCGACGATGAAGTAGGTGGAGCTTGTGCGACGGGATTGGGTGAATTTGTAATGAAAACGCTCGGTTCATTTTTGATTGTGGAATTTATGCGTCAGGGAATGTCCCCGCAGCAAGCATGTGAGGCGGCGATTATGCGCATTGTGAAACGATATAAATACCAAGAATTCCAAGTAGGATATTTGGCCTTGAACAAAAAAGGTGAATATGGTGCTTATTCTATCCAAAAAGGGTTTAATTTCACTATTACGAAAAATGGAGTCACGCAAGTAATTGAGAGTGGCTATTACATGTCCTAGTGTTATGGAAAAAAAAGTTACCGAAAAGAAGAAGTTTTTAGTAGAGGTTGCCTGGGAAACATGTAACCAAGTTGGCGGAATTTATACCGTCATACGCACAAAAGTCCCCGCGATGGTGGAGAAATGGGAACAGGATTATTTACTGCTTGGCCCATATTTCACCCAAACAGCTGCAGCGGAATTTGAACCCTTGGCCATCGACCTCGAAACACCGGTAGGCCGAGCCATTGCTTGGATGCGTGATCAGGGTTTAGAAGTGCATTACGGAAACTGGCTCATCACGGGAAAACCAAAGATTGTTCTATTTGATATTGCCTCCCTGATGAAAGATGTGGATGCAATCAAAGGTCGCATCTGGGAAAATCACAAAATTTCTACCTTAGGGGTTGAGGATTTAGTAAATCAAACCATCGTTTTCGGTGAATTAATACGTCTTTTCTTAGGACAATTGGCCACTGAAAACAAGGCCAAAAAAGACTTAGTTGTTCATTTTCATGAATGGATGGCATCTACATGTTTGCCAGATTTACGCAAAGATAAAGTCAAAATTTCGACCGTTTTCACCACGCATGCAACCATGTTGGGTAGGTATTTAGCGGGCAATGTGCCTAACTTTTATGATGTACTAGACACATTTGATTGGCATAAAGAGGCAAAGCATTATGGAATTGAGGCGCAAGCTTCTTTTGAACGTGCAGCGGCTCAAAAAGCAGATGTGTTAACGACAGTTTCGGATATAACGGCGAAAGAATGTGTGGCATTTTTAGGTCGAATTCCTGAATTGATTTTGCCAAATGGCTTGAATATTCAGCGTTTTGCTGCGCTTCACGAACATCAAAACTTGCACTCACTATACAAAAAACGTATCTCGGATTTTGTGATGGGTCATTTTTTTCAAAACCAGCCTTTTGACCTAGATCAGACCTTGTATTTGTTTACATCCGGCCGATTTGAATATTCGAATAAAGGATATGATTTGACTTTGGATGCGTTGGAAATCCTAAATCGAAAAATGAAGGAGTCGGGATCACGCAAAACCGTGATCATGTTTTTCATTACGAAGCAGCCTTACCATTCCATCGATCCGGAGGTTTTACATTCACGTGCGGTCTTGGATGAAATTCGAGAAAACTGCCAGGCCATCGAAAAGGAAGTTGGCGAGAAACTTTTCCAAGCCTCTGCGGCTTCAAAGGATTTAACCTTGCCAGACTTAAATGATTTTGTGGACGAATATTGGCGTTTGCGTTTACGCAGAACCGTTCAAACTTGGAAAACAAATTCTCGTCCAAAGGTTGTGACACATCTTCTTAAACAAGAGGACGACATCATACGCAACTTGCATCGTACTCAGTTATTAAATAATGCGGATGATAAGGTTAAGGTGGTTTATCACCCGGATTTCATCGTTTCTACTAACCCCTTATTTGGACTGGATTATGGCCAATTTGTACGCGGGTGTCATTTGGGGGTGTTCCCTTCTTACTATGAGCCTTGGGGCTATACGCCGCTGGAATGTATGGCGCGTGGTGTCCCTACGGTAACTTCTGACTTGTCGGGCTTTGGAGATTACATGATGCAAATTATGCGTGATTATGAACAATGGGGTGTCAGTGTGGTGAATCGGAAAACGCAAAACTATCAGGAATCGGCAGAGCAGTTGGCTAACCTACTTTTCAAATTTGTTCAGCAAAGTCAACGTGACCGTATTACGCAACGAAACCGTGTCGAGAGTATTGCTGATACATTTGACTGGTCAAATCTTCGTGGATATTACGACACGGCGCATGAGCTAGCCGTCATGAAACGACGTAAATAGAATATCAGTTTTTGAGGTTCAAAATACCTCACAACTCCTTACCTTTGGCAATCCTCCAAGGTTTGCCAAAGGTAGCTAGGAAATGTGCTTTAGGGCCTCCCTCTTGGACAAAGACATCAAGCTATTTTCCGAAACAAAATCTCGCACCCAGTCGGCATCAGTCCGCGCATATTGCCGCAAAGCCCATCCAATCGCCTTCTGAATAAAAAATTCCTTTGACGTATTCAAGGATAAAATGACTGTCGATAATAAATCTAAATCCGTATTGGATTTATAGCCCAATTGAAATAAAATACAAAGCCGTTGATGCCAGAAAACAGGCGACGCCATCCATTTTGCTATCCATGCATCCCGCTGCGCAGGAAACTTCATAAAATAAGCGCCCAGCACTTTCGGGCCTAACACATCCACCACATCCCACCAGGTTTTGTCGTCTACCCAGGAATCAATCAACGCGGGTACTCGTTGGTCCCAACACTTCTCAGCCTTCATTAAATATTCCATGGCTGCATATTGAAACTCCCTCTCCGGCTTAGCAAATAATTCAGAACACACCTCAAACCAATCTTCGCTCCGACCATATGCCTTGTAAATTTCCTTAAAAACAGTCGTTCGCTCCGGCTTTTTAATCCCAATAAATGGATATTGATCCCGCATATACCAGCGCATCCAGTAAGCATTATCTGGATTATCTAAGGCATAGAATGCGGTACTTAACTCTTGGACAAAACTCATCGATTTGAAAAATATAAATTACCCTGCAAACCACTTTCAGTCACCTCCCAGGTAGAAGCATCAAAAGGCTTGTACTGAATATCCACAAAATTAATCTCGTAGAAATTCTTCCAATTAACCCGCTCACGATCCAATTTACGAATGCGATTTGCTGACACATTGGTCACCTCTAATTCCATATGATTCGATGATTTCAACAGGCCAGATGGAACTTGAATTTGATAAGGCAATGACCAAACAATCCCCAGGTCTACACCATTTATCTTGACCCGAACCCAATCACGCACCTGATCTAAATGTAAGATTTTAGCTTGAGCTACTTGTTCTGCCGACAAATCAAAATCAAATGCATAGGTTCCTTTACCCCAATAATCGTGCGTGGATGAATCTCGTGTCCAAAACTGCAACGTATCAATAACGGAGGATTTCAATAATTTATCAGGGAAACTGAGCGATATTTTACCCACTGGCTCAATCGGACTAATTACCTTATCACCTATGACTTGAACCTTCGACTTAACCCCTATTTGACTCAAAATCAGACTTTGCCCAGGTGCCAAATTCAAGAAAAATTCCTTATCCTTATTCACATGTATCGCTGATTTTTGACCAGTCATCGGATCTAGCAATTCCATATCTAGGGAACCCTTGGCCAAACGAATCTTACCTTCGTTAAATTGATTCGACAAATTGGCCAGAAAATAAATGGCTCCCTGGGGCGAACGCTTACGGATAAACGAAACCCCTTGATCTGCCATGGATTCCCGACTTATCCGATAACGTTCAAGAATATTGATGGGATCTGAGACCCAATGCATCAACATCGCTTCGCGGGCAGCATGCCAACGAACCTTTTCAGCCTCTGATAACCCATAAGAGTTCGGGTGCAATGGCAAATGTTCCAAGAAATAAACCGGCAACCCTTGCTTAACCCATTTAGACCACAGCTCCATGGTTTCTAGCGAAACAAAATGCGGAGCAGGGATTAACAGCATTTTGTATTCAGCACCAGAGGCTGTTCTAAAAGTTCTTTTTGCGGTAGGTTGTAAACCTTTCAACAATAAATCTGAAATATAATCTACCTGATAGCCTTTGGTTTGCATATGCTCTGACCAGTGACCAAATGATGTATTCTTCATCCAATCTCGACTATTTGCATGTAAATCGAGCGGATGCGTTTTACCTTTTCCATTTCGTTCATGCCAAATATCCTCCATCGGAAAATACATAAGCACATCAGAGTCAGTTGGATGTGCCTGCAACATTTTTTGGCAATTATCTATATACCGGTTCAATTCAGGCAATGCTTCCCAAAAATGACTCTGTGGATTGAAGTTAGTACTTGCATAAAACAACCAACCCGGCCAGGCAACTTCAGGTGGTGAATACGTCGCACCGTGATAAAAAATATGATTCACTCCGCCGATAAATACTTGGTCAACGACGGGCTTAACCTGAGCTAAAGAAACCTTAAAGTGATTGCCCAGCCACGTCGTTGTCTCCGAAGAAACCAATTTCTTTCCCGTTAAATTCGCAGCCGAAGAAGCCAATTTCAAGTTTCGAACATCAGGAATTCCGAAACGAATTGAATCATAATCTGGGTCTACACGATAACCAGGGATGTTGAACGGTTTACTGCCGAAAAACTCCGTCTCAGGAATATCCACGGCAGCATATAAATCCAATAAATTACCCGGTGAACCATGAGCCTGATCTCTACTTACAAAACCCATTTGTTTAATCCAGGAAGCAAAAGGCTGCGTAAATTCAGTCAATAATAAATGAGCCAATGTCCGATGATAATCAGCCCAAATTGCATTTTCCGAATCAGATTCCGCCTTAGATTTGGACAGCACATCCAAATGTTCGCGTACGTCATATCCACATTGTCGCTGGAATTCCGCAAACAAATCCGGCGTAAAATTCGCGCCATATACTTCATACGAATCATTATACAGGGCACGAAGAGGTGCGTGAGACTTTTTCAACAAGGGGACAAATGATTCCCGATAATGCTCGAATGCAGGCTTACTAAAATGATCCATCACCAATCCCTCAGCCCCCGGAGCAGCCCGCTTGACTTGTTGGTTCGTTAAGGTTTCCAAAAACACATACACCTTGGCGCCCTCAGCACCAGACTGAAATGATGCCTTTTTACCAGCGACCAAATCCCCCGAAAACACCTTATTTATATAAACGGAAGCTGCTTTAGCCTCTTGAGGTACAGACCATATCTGATCCGGTGCAATTGAAATTTCTTCGATTTTGTATGATTTGGCGGCATCTTGCTTGCGAATTTGCGGACCACCGAGCGGCCAACCGGTTCCGAGGGTCATAT
>JBEDFG010000017.1:0-13500 GCA_041175285.1 Bacteroidota bacterium
ATATTTAGCGGTGGTAATTTTTATTTTGGTGTGATATGGCAAATCTCGCGTTACTTGAACGAGGCCTTTTCCATAACTTTTTTGACCAATAATGACAGCGCGATCATAATCTTGCAGAACACCTGCGACGATTTCTGCGGCAGAAGCTGAATTTTTGTTGATCAATACGGCCATGGGTGTTTCAGTATCAAAGCTTGCGTTTAGGCCTTCATATGATTTGTTCCATTCTTCGATTTTGCCACGAGTTTCGACGATTTTCGTTCCTTTGGGTAAGAACAAATTGCAGATATCTATCGCTTGCGTTAATAGGCCGCCGGGATTATTTCGAAGGTCTAAAATGAGCGCCTTCATTCCTTGTTGTTTTAAAGAAATGAGCGCGCTTTTCATCTCTTTCGCTGCGCTGGCGTTGAATTCGTCCAATTGAATATATCCAATGCCCGGTTTGACCATACCCGAAAAGCTAACATTTTTAATTTGAACTGTAGCTCGGGTTAGCGTGATTTTTTGTGTATTTGCGACTCCCAATCGCTGGATTTCTAATACCAACGGGGCATTTGCTGCACCTTTCATCAATTGGGCGGGATCGGTCTCCGAATTGTTTGTTACTCGGACATTGTTTATTGCAACGATTTGATCGCCAATATGTAGGCCAGCTTTTTCTGCCGGACTTTCCGATTCTATGAAAGTGATGTGATGCTGTTGAAGTGATGTGATGCTGTTGATTAATTTTACTGAGCTGGATTCCAATTCCTTGGTACTTACCCGTAGTCATTAACATAAAATCCTCTAATTCTTCCTCTGGATAGAATACGGTATAGGGGTCGAAAGATTTAAGCAAGGCATCTACGGATGTTTGCATGGCCTTGTTGGGATCCACTTCGTCAACATAATATTTATTGAGTTCTTTGAAGACGGATGCGTAGATGTCAAGATTTTTGGCGATGTCAAATAGGCGATCGTTAGAGGCGATGAAGGTGCCTGATGCTAGTACAATGCCCAACAAGAGGCCAACGAATATGCGATATTTTCTTTTCGTCAATCTCATGATTTTGCTGTACTAAATTCCTTCAAGATGGATTCCATTCGTTTTTTGATCAACTCGAAGGGTTCTATTTTTGACCCAATATAAACAAATCCCATGTAGCTGGGAAGCGCGGCAAAGCTTTCTCCCTCGAAAAATGGTTTAGTCAATCGGTAAGCTTCGCGGATTCTACGTTTGATCAGATTCCGGTCTACGGCTTTTTTGAACTTTCGCTTAGGTACCGAGATGATGATTTGAGGAGCCTGAGAATGGATTTCTGTGGAATTGGCCCGGTACAAAACTCGAAAAGGATAGACAAATCGGTTATGTACCGTTTGGCTATCCTTTTGGAATAAAGAATCGATGATTTTGATTTGCGTTAACCGCTCTGATTTCGGAAAATTGAATTTCACGGCAAGAATACTTTTTAAGTAACAGCTAGCCAGAAATCAGCTCTACTCTAATCTATGGCTTATTTACCTCTTTTCTCGTCAGAAACAGACAATTTATGACGACCTTTAGCGCGACGTGCAGTTAATACACGACGTCCATTTGCAGTTGACATACGCTCACGGAATCCGTGCTTGTTCTTTCTTTTACGTACTGAGGGTTGGAAAGTTCTTTTCATTGCTTTATTAATTTAAATCCGACCGTTAGAATCGAATTGGGTTTGCAAAGGTACGTAAAAATATATTTTTGTCAAGTCTTCCCCGAAAAAAAATAATAATCAATGACGAAAAGCCTATCGGTTGCTTTAAATGGGATTTTCCTATCTTTGGTTTTTAATTTAAGAACTTGAAAGTATCCATCATCACTGTAAGCTATAATGCAGTTGCCACGCTCCAACAGACTATTGAGAGTGTTTTGGCGCAGAATTATTCTGATATTGAATATTGGGTGATTGATGGTGGGTCTACCGATGGTACGAAGGATTTGTTAGCAAGTTTTGGTCATCGGATTAATTACATTTCCGAACCCGATAACGGAATTTATGATGCCTTTAATAAAGGTCTAAAGTTGGTAACGGGTGATGTTATAGGCATCATAGGTGCGGATGATTTTTATCCGACCGCGGATGTTATTCAATCGGTGGTCGAGGTATTTCAGCAGCAAGAAGTTGATTCTGTTTATGGGGACTTGCAGTTTATTGATCCTACAAGTTTGAAGGTTGTACGGAAATGGAAGGCAGGTGCATATAAACGATCAAGTTGGTTATTGGGATGGATGCCACCGCACCCGACATTTTATGTGAAGCGAAAGGTCTATGAAGCGCTTGGTCCTTTTAAGCCGCACTATACTTGCGCAGGTGATTATGAATTCATGTTGCGGGCTTTATACAAGCATTCGATTTCGGTCGCTTATCTTCCCAAGTTATTAATGACCATGCGTACGGGAGGCACAAGTACCGCCTCGTGGAAGCATCGCTGGAGGGCCAATTTAGAAGATCGACGTGCTTGGCGAGAGAATGGTTTAAGGCCCTATCTCGTGACTGTTTCTTTGAAACCCCTCCGAAAGATTTTTCAATTGTGGTCATAAAAAAACCTCTTCAATTTTTTGAAGAGGTTTTTTTTGTGCGAAGTTAAACGAAAGTTAAACTTTGATTTCAACATCAACACCTGAAGGCAATTCTAATTTCATCAACGCGTCTACTGTTTTAGCAGAAGAAGAGAAGATATCAATTAAACGCTTGTACGTACATAATTGAAATTGCTCACGCGCTTTCTTGTTCACGTGTGGTGAACGCAAAACAGTGAATTTCTCAATTTTTGTAGGTAATGGAATCGGGCCTGAAACAACAGCACCTGTAGCTTTAACCGCCTTAACGATTTTTTCAGCTGATTTGTCAACCAATGTATGGTCGAACGACTTCAACTTAATGCGAATTTTTTGATTCATAAAATTTGGTTCATTAGGTGAATACCGCGCGAAAGAACCATTAACTCCGCTGGGTATTTTATTCGAATGGCAAAAGTAAGCTATAAATGGCTGACTACCAAATCTCTGTTAGAATTTTTGTCGAGCCAACGCCTGTTGCAATTCCCTTTCAAAAATGGGTTTGCTCGCTGTAAATAGCTTTTGGTTTAATGAAAACAGGCGATTCATCGCTTCTTTGGCATAGTCGATTTCGCCCATTTTTAATGCTTGTAAGGCGTAAATCCATTGGAATTCGGCCACATCTTCATTCCATCTTGCCGCCTGTAGGCTTGCTTCGTAAGCTTGTTTTTCTTTTTTGTTTGCGTTCAAAATCAAAATGGCTTCTTGAAGTAAATCGGCTTGGAATGGGTAGGATTCAATGGCTATCTGAGCAGATTTTAGATCGTTTTTAGGTAATGGTGCTTGTGAGATGCGCATCGATTTATGCCAAAAGTCTATAATATTATTGTAGGCGGCCAACTGGCCAGTAGCATCTGTTTCAACAAGTAGGCTAAGTTTCTCCAAGGCACGCAATGGTTTTTTATGGTAATAATCTTGCCATGCGTCGAGTAGGTTTAATTCGGGGAAAATAGTATTTGCGTACCCTTGTTCGATCCAGCGTTTTGTGGGTATTAGGGGATGATTTCCTTTGAAATATAACATGGAGTTATATAAATAAGCCCAATTTCTTAAATCACTAGTTGGCTTAAATTCTTCCGCGGAAGGGGTGTCACTCGAAAATGTGCCGTTTTTGAGCTTTATGGCCAATTGGTTTGCACGAATTGCCGAATTTTCAGTTTCTAGTGGTACCTCACTTTTCTTTAAAGCGTATAGTAGATTTGCCTGAGCCAGTAAATTGTCTTCGTTTGCTAACGCTGCTTTTTGGTAAAAATATTGAGCGGAATCTGCAATCTGCAAACTTTCATAAGTACGAGCTAATTGCGTTAAAATGCGCAGGTTATTCGGAAAAAGTTGTTCCGCCTTTTGCAACGTAAACAAAGCTTGAAAGAATTGATTTTCTTGTTGGAATATATTCGCCAACCCTACATAACTCGCATCTGTCGGGTGTTTCAGTTGGCTCGTACTCAAGTAATACGCTGCCGCTTCCTTGTCTTGCGCCTCTAATGATAGATTTGCCAAACGAAAACTGCTTAGTCCATTAAGTCTGCTATGGCTCATGGCATTTTGGTAGGAAAATTCAGCTTGTTTTTTGTCTTGAAATAACCAGGCAATATCGCCAGATTGATTGGCAACTGCCGCCTTTGTTTGATGCCAAGCGCTTCCATTTCGGGCAAACACCCAAGCGATTCCTAAATTAAAAATACCGATATAAATAAGGTTTAATGGGACGCGCGGGGCTTTGTAGGTAATTTTGTATACGGGCAAATTTTGACGCATGGGCGTTTGAAAATTGCTGATGATGAATAAAGGAAAAAGGAAGGCCATGATTATTTGGCATATCAAAGTCCAATGCTCCCATGCCGCAATACCAGCATCGTTACCCGTGGAGACCCATGCAAATAGTGTCGCGATAGCCATGGTACCCAGGCCAATACGGAGCAAGGAACTTTGGGATTCATTCCACAAAAACAAAATCCATGCCGCAATACCGAAAAGGATGGCAGGAATATGCAATCCCAGGTCCCAATTTAAAAGTGAATTGCCATAACTTAACATGAGGTTCGCCATGTAAAACCCGCCTAAAATCAACCAGTTTTTTCTGCTTTGTGGATACGTCTGCGCGTAGCCTACCTGGAAAATAAATTGGGGTATGGCGGCAGAAGCGAGTATAGTAACTGTTATAACTGCTATGATGCCGAGGATATTTGTTTGCTCTGCGATTAATTGGAACACTTGGGCATAATTAGATTGGGGTATGCTCCAGGCAATGATACCAAACCACAGCAGTAGACCGGAGGAGACAAATAGCCAAGAAATTTTAGTCCATTGTTTGAAGAAAATAAATAGAGTGATTAGCCCTAAGCTTAGAAAACCATATGAAACGAGAAATGGCCACATGAGAGGGCTCGTCGCTACAACATGGAATGATTGGCGGACAAAGTAAATGGTGGCGCTTAATTGAAGAGCTTGATTTTTGTCAACAAGCCCTTGGTCAGGAATTAATTCACTTACTTCTTGTAACTGAATTATTTCGGGTTTCAGCCAGAAAAAAAATAGTAGGCATGCGAGGCAAAGGAAGCTCAACACGCTAATAACAATCGTTTGAAATTTTTGTGGCACGATTTTGACTCTTTTTTAAAAATCTAATTTCCGCATAAACTTTAATTCATTCAAAGAATCGGGCCGATATTGTCAAAAAAAAGGAGAAAAATACAATATCCGTTTTGCATATTGGAATTTACCTTCTAATTTTGCAGTCCGAATGGATATCTCATTTTTTTAAAATTAATTTTCAAATGGCAAACGCAGTTAATAAAGGGAGAGTTGCTCAAGTAATTGGGCCCGTAGTCGATGTAAGCTTCGAAGGAGAAGGTTCACATTTACCAGCGATCTTAAATGCTCTTTCTGTTACCAAATCAAATGGTCAACATCTTATCTTAGAAGTTCAACAACATTTAGGAGAGGATCGTGTAAGAACAATCGCGATGGAAGGTACAGAAGGTCTTCAAAGAGGTCAAGAGGTAATCGATAATGGAACTCCGATGACGATGCCTACAGGTGATGGAATCAAAGGTCGTTTGTTTAACGTGGTGGGAGATGCAATTGATGGTATTTCACAACCTAAGTCTGACAAAGGATTACCAATTCACCGTGCTGCGCCGAAATTTGATGAATTAGCGACAACAACTGAGGTATTATTCACAGGAATTAAAGTAATTGACTTATTAGCTCCTTACGTAAAAGGTGGTAAAATTGGTTTGTTCGGTGGTGCCGGTGTTGGTAAAACTGTATTGATCATGGAGTTGATTAATAATATCGCGAAAGCTTACGAAGGTTTGTCAGTATTTGCTGGTGTTGGTGAGCGTACGCGTGAAGGAAATGACTTGTTGCGTGAGATGATTGAATCTGGCGTTATTAAATATGGTGAAGAATTTAAGCATTCGATGGAAGCTGGTGAGTGGGATCTCTCTAAAGTAGATCAAACGGAGTTAGCTAAGTCACAAGCGACATTGGTGTTCGGTCAAATGAACGAGCCTCCTGGAGCACGTGCTCGTGTGGCATTGTCAGGTTTGACAGTAGCGGAACACTTCCGTGATGGGGATGGCGAAGGTCAAGGACGTGATATCCTATTCTTTATCGATAATATCTTCCGTTTTACACAAGCGGGTTCTGAGGTATCTGCCCTATTAGGTCGTATGCCTTCGGCGGTAGGTTACCAGCCGACATTGGCAACTGAGATGGGAGCGATGCAAGAGCGTATTACTTCAACGAAGCGTGGTTCAATTACATCGGTACAAGCGGTTTACGTACCTGCCGATGACTTAACGGATCCAGCGCCGGCAACAACGTTTGCTCACTTAGATGCAACAACGGTATTGTCTCGTAAAATTGCTGAATTAGGTATTTATCCTGCTGTGGATCCATTGGATTCATCTTCACGTATTTTGTCTGCAGAAGTTTTGGGTGATTCTCACTACAATACGGCTCAGCGTGTGAAGGAAATTTTACAGCGTTACAAAGAGTTACAAGATATCATTGCGATCTTAGGTTTAGATGAATTATCTGAGGAAGATAAATTGGTCGTTTCTCGCGCACGTCGTGTTCAACGTTTCTTATCACAACCTTTCTTCGTAGCTGAACAATTTACTGGCTTGAAAGGCGTTCTAGTAGATATTAACGATACCATCAAAGGATTCAATGCCATTATTGATGGTGAATATGATTATTTACCAGAAGCAGCATTCAACTTGGTAGGTACTATTGAAGATGCTGTAGTTAAAGGAGAGAAATTGATTGCAGAAGCTGCGAAATAAGAAAAACTATGTTTGTAGAAATTATTACACCCGATCGTAAAGTATTTGCTGGAGAAGCTTCTGTCGTTACTTTACCAGGCGTGGATGGTTCTTTTCAAATTTTGAATGATCACGCAGCTTTAGTGAGTACACTTGAAAAAGGTACACTTACGGCTGACAAAGATGTTTTTCAAATTGAGGGTGGTGTCGTTGAAGTATTAAACAATAAAGTTTTAATCCTTGCTGAAGGCATAAATTAATCATCTATGAAGCGAATTGTCATTTTATTTGTTGGTTTAGGTTTGTTGACATCTTGTTCAGAAAAGACGCAGCTTACTGGTTCATTAATGACATTGATTAAAGAGAACCAATTGCCTTTAGATAAAATTCAGTTTTATAATGATAACGCCTTGTTTTTGGAGCGTGAATTAAATGCCTCTGATGCCAATGTGAAATCAGGTAAAGTGATGATTGTCAATGGAAAGTCGATTAATCGCGTTAATCTGGAGCCACAAACACCAGGTGTTTTAGTAAAGGAGCTACAAGATCAATTGTTGATTTCGTTTGAAGCTGGAGCAGGAATAGAGAAAAGCTTGCATTTTGCGCCTGTATTAGGTGAACGAGGTGAATATTATTACCAATTGGTTGACGATGCAGGAAGTCCAACTTTCTCGCGCTTGGCTTATGATGGGAATAAATATTTGTTGTACAATAAGAAAAAGGTTCGTCTATTGATCATGAAGTCATCATTTTCTGGCTTAAAGGTTAACAGCAAACGTATGCGTGGAAATCGAATCAAATAAGAAGATTTTATAGAATTTTGAAAATAGGATGCTTGCATCCTATTTTTTTTTGTGTCAAATTTACTTTGGTATGCTTGCATACGAAGACACACTATGAAAGCAGAGAAAACAGTCGATTTCCAAATTAAGTCCAGTTGGTATGCCATCTCGCGCATGTACAACACCTATTCCGCACAATTTGATATGACCATGGCGATTGGTTACGTGCTTTTGCACATAGACAAGGAGGGGACACCTGCGACTAAAATTGCACCTGCGCTAGGCTTAGAGTCAAGAAGCTTAACACGGATGCTGAAGACGTTGGAGGATAAGAAGTGGATTCGTCGGGAGGCGAATTATGCGGATAAGCGGGTAGTTAAAATATTTCTGACAGAGTTAGGTAAGCAGAAACGAGATCAGGCACGCCAGGGGGTTATCCTATTTAATGAACTTGTCTATCAGCGATTAGGGGAGCAAAAAATTTCCGACTTTTTCGAGGTGATTGGTTCGATCAATCAAATCTTGGAGGAGGAATCAAATACAATTTTTGAGTCAGTATCAACAAAACTAAAAATAAAGCCATGAGTAGTTCAACAGCCATCAAGGGAGGTGAATTTTTAATTCGTCCTGTGGTACCGTCGGAAGTATTTATTCCGGAGGATTTTACCGAGGAGCAAAAGATGATCGGTCAAACTTGTCTTGATTTCATTAAGACGGAGGTGCATCCAATTTTGGATCAAATAGATTATGCTACTGATACTTCTGTGATGGTAGGCCTACTCGATAAAGCTGGGGAATTAGGATTATTGGGTACATCTGTTCCAGAGGAATACGGTGGATTCGGGATGGACTTTAATACATCGATGCTGGTTGCAGAGGCATGTGGAGCTGGACATTCATTTGCGGTGGCTTTATCTGCGCATACGGGTATCGGAACTTTACCGATTGTGTATTATGGCACAGAGGCGCAAAAGCAAATGTACTTACCAAAATTGGCTTCTGGGGAATGGAAAGCTGCCTATTGTTTGACGGAGCCCGATTCGGGTTCTGATGCAAATGCGGCAAAGACCAAAGCGAAGTTGAATGCTGCTGGAACGCATTATGTCATAAATGGACAAAAAATGTGGATCACGAATGGGGGATTTGCAGATTTGTTCATTGTGTTTGCCAAAATTGATGATGATAAAAAATTGACAGCATTCTTGGTTGAAAAGACCTTTCCAGGGATATCCATGAATGGGGAGGAGCATAAAATGGGAATTAAAGGTAGTTCGACGCGCCAAGTATTTTTCACTGATTGCGAGGTTCCCAAAGAAAATTTACTTTATGAGCGGGAGGGTGGTTTTAAAATTGCCGTGAATATTTTAAATATAGGGCGAATTAAATTAGCTGCAGCCGTATTAGGAGGTGCGAAACAGGTTGTTGATCAAGCTGTAAATTATTCTCATGAGCG
This sequence comes from Bacteroidota bacterium, assembly GCA_041175285.1. GTDB lineage: Bacteria > Bacteroidota > Bacteroidia > Cytophagales > Spirosomataceae > Aquirufa. Next base: position 9,085 of record JBEDFG010000017.1, read on the forward strand.
TAAGCAATTTGGGCAGTCCATACATTCTTTTGGAGCTATTCAGGCGAAGATTGCACAAATGATTGTCAAGATTTATGCTTCAGAGTCTGCATCCTATCGAGCAGGTCAAAATATAGATGAGTCGATTGTGAGTTTGAAAGCATCTGGAATGGCCGATGCGGATGCAAAATTGAAGGGGGTAGAGCAATTTGCTATTGAATGCGCTATTTTGAAGGTGCATGCTTCCGAGGTACTTGATTTTGTTGTTGATGAAGGTGTTCAGATTTTTGGAGGTATGGGATTTTCGGCGGAGGCTCCGATGGAGCGCGCTTATCGAGATTCGCGTATTAATCGAATTTTTGAAGGGACAAATGAAATCAATCGCCTGCTAGCTATCGGTACTGTATTAAAGCGTGCCATGAAGGGAGAAATTGAATTAATGCCTGCAGCTATGGCCGTAGGGAAAGAGATTTTAGGCGTTCCAGACTTTAGTACATCGGTACCTGATGGAATATTTGGAAAAGAATATCAGGTGATTGCGAATTTAAAGAAGGCTATCTTAATGACTGCTGGCGCAGCTTTACAGAAATTTACGACAGCAATTGAACAAGAGCAAGAAATTTTGATGGGCGTGTCGGATATGATGATTGAGGTTTATATAGCTGAATCTGCCATAGCGCGCGTTGATAAATTGATTAGTCGAGATGGTCAGGAAAAACACCAGGTAGCGTATGAGTGTGCGATGGTCTATTTGCATGAAGCAGTAGAGAAGATTCATTATGCAGGAAGAGAAGTGATTATGGGATTTGCGAAGGCGGATGAATTAAATGTGTTGTTGATGGGCTTAAAGCGATTTACCAAAATAGCTCCGAAGAACTTAATTGAAGCTAGACGCGCAATTGCTCAGGCAGCAATTGCAAAAAATGGCTATATTTTTTAATTTTTTCGCTTTTCAGGACAAATTATATATTTTTGATTTTTACTTTTGCTAAAATCTTATTTACCCATAGTTACTTAACTTTAATTTTATGAAAAAATTACTTTTAGTCTTGGCGATGATGCCTTTCTTTTTTTCATGTGCGAGCAAGAAAAAAATGGCTGAATTGCAATCACGTTTGACAGAATTGCAAACGAGCAGTGATCAAGCAGTATCACGCGCAAAATCTGATTTGGCTGATTGTCAATCATTGACAGCAAGTCTTCAAGGTGAAATCAAGAAAAGAGATGCTGATTTAGAATCTAAAACTGCAGCTTTGAAATCAATTCAAGAGCAATTAGATTACATGAAGAAAACAAATACAAATTTGTTGGATCGTTTATCTGATTTATCAGTAATCAACAAATCTGGTGCTGAAAGTATCCGTAAGTCATTAGATGCATTGAACGAACAAGGAAAATATATCAAAGATTTGAACTCATCTATTCAAAAGAAAGATTCAGTTAATTTGTCTTTGGTGATGAATTTGAAACGTTCTTTGGCTGATATCAATGATGAAGATGTGACTGTTGAAGTTAAGAAAGGTGTTGTATACATCTCTATTTCTGATAAACTAATGTTTGCTTCAGGTTCAGCTAATGTGAATTCAAAAGCGGAAGCTGTTTTAGCTAAGGTTGCTAAAGTTGTAAACGACCACAAAGATTTAGATATCTTAGTTGAAGGTCATACGGATGCTGTGCCGATTTCGACTCCGGAGTTCAAGGATAACTGGGATTTGTCTGCTAAGCGTGCTACATCAGTGGTTCGTTTATTGCAATCGAAATTTGGTGTTGATCCTGAGCGTATGACTGCAGGTGGTCGTGGTGAATACGAGCCTCAATCAGGTAACAATAGCCGTGCAGGACGTAAGCAAAATCGTCGTACAGAGATCATTGTTACACCGAAATTGGATCAGTTCTTTAATTTAATGGCTCCTCCAACTTCAGGAAAGTAATTAACGAAATAAGTTCATAAAAAAGGCCTCAAGATATTGAGGCCTTTTTTTATGCGAATGTTCTTCTGACAAAATCTAGTTTTCGTCGGGAAATGGGAAGTGTGGTTCCCAGAGCCGTAGGGACCTCCGTTGCTCCTTTTGAATCGAATGCTGGAATGTTTTCTTTATTGACCAAATAAGACTTGTGTATGCGCACAAAATGGTTTAATCTTAATTGAGCTTCAAATTTTTTAAGGGTTTTAGCCATGACCACTTGTTTCTGATTTTTTAAGTGGACGATACTGTAATTTCCTTTTCCTTCAATGTAAACGATCGTGTTTACGGGGCAGTTTTCAATTCCAGGTAATTTGATATCAATTTTCATAAGTTCGAACTATTATACTTTATTGATACAAACCTAGAAAATTGATGCATTGAATAGCAAATTGACTTATCTAACGGTTGGTTTTTTATCGAAAGGACACAGATAATTGATGAAAACGAAAAAAGGTCTTCGAATGAAGACCTTTTTTTCTCTGTAGCGGGGGCCAGACTCGAACTGACGACCGTCAGCTGACGGATAAGAGCCCAACGAGCTATTCTAAAATTTTTCTTAAAAATGCTCTGCCTCTACTTGATTTTAATTCTTTCTCCCTTTTCATAGCCTCCTGCTTTGTCTCGAAAAAATCTACATAAATCACTTTCCAAGGTCTATATCTAATGGTAAACCCTTTATTTGCTAAGGTGTTATGTGCGTGAAATCTGTTGATTAAGTCATTTGTATACCCGATATAAAGTTTGTCGAATTTAGAGGAATATAGCGCATAGGATACAAACATAAATGGGTAATTTTCGCGTTAAAACGAAAAAAGGTCTTCGAATGAAGACCTTTTTTTCTCTGTAGCGGGGGCCAGACTCGAACTGACGACCTTTGGGTTATGAGCCCAACGAGCTACCAACTGCTCCACCCCGCGATGTAATTGGAGTGCAAATATGCAGGGTTAATTCGGGAAAAACAAGTATCTTTGCTAAAATAATCAATTATTTCCCATTAGGGCGTTGTTGTTTTAATATGGCCCATCAGCACAAAGCAGGTTTTATAAGTATCATCGGTAAGCCCAATGTTGGGAAGAGTACGCTGATGAATGCGCTCGTAGGTGAGCGACTTTCGATTGTGAGTTCGAAAGCGCAAACAACACGCCATCGCATTCTGGGTATGCTTAACGGTGAGCATGAAGGGGATGAATATCAAATCATCTATTCTGATACACCTGGTGTCCTTATGCCGAAGTATGAATTACATAAGTCCATGATGGCTTTCGTTAAGAATTCTTTGGAGGATGCGGATGTTGTGCTTTATGTGACTGATGTGTTTGATACCTACGAAGATTTGGATTTTTTGACAAATTGGAAGGATCATACGCAAACACCCATTGTAGTACTAATTAATAAAATTGATTTGGTTACTCAGGAGCGTTTGCAGGAATGTCTAGATTATTGGCAAGGTATTTTTCCTGGCCGAGCCATTTTGCCTATTTCTGCCCAAGAAGGTGTGCATTTAGACCAGATTTTCAAACACATCGTTGAAAATTTACCTGTCCATCCGCCATTTTTTGATAAGGATGAGTTGACCGATAAACCGGAACGCTTTTTTGCTGCGGAGATTATTCGGGAGAAGATTTTAATGAATTATAAAAAGGAAATACCGTATTCCTGCGAAGTAGTAGTGACTTTATTTAAAGAAGAACCTGCTATTCTGCGCATTGCCACGGAGATTTATGTAGAACGTGTTTCTCAAAGAGCCATCATTATTGGTCATAAAGGAGAGAGCATCAAGAAGGTTGGGATTCAAGCACGGGCCGACTTAGAAGCGTTTTTTGGTAAAAAAGTATTTTTAGAGCAATTTGTGAAGGTTGAGCCAGATTGGCGTGCAAAAGCAGATAAATTGCGATCATTCGGGTATTCACCTGATTAATTTTTAAGACAAATGTCAAATATTGTAGCCATTGTAGGCCGCCCCAATGTGGGAAAATCAACGTTGTTCAACCGTTTAATTGAACAGAAAAAAGCAATCATGGATAACATGTCGGGCGTTACGCGCGATCGTCATTATGGTTATGGTCAATGGACTGGAAAATTCTTTTCTGTTATCGATACAGGTGGATATGTTCACGGTTCAGAAGATATTTTTGAAGGTGCTATTCGGGAACAAGTGGAATTGGCGATTGAAGAATCAGCTGTTTTGTTATTTGTAGTTGATTGTCAGACTGGATTAACTGATTTAGATAAGGATTTTGCCAAAGTATTACGTAGGTCAAAAAAGCCTGTCATTTTAGTTGCGAATAAGGCTGATACGCACGAGAAGGCGATGGCTTCTGCTGAATTCTATGAGTTGGGTTTAGGTGATCCTTTTCCAATTGCAGCGGAAAGTGGAAGTGGAACAGGTGATATGTTGGACGAAATGATCTCTCATTTTAAAGACGAAGGAATTGAAAATCCAGAAGCTGGCGTTCCACGTGTCGCTATT
>JBEDFG010000018.1:0-12716 GCA_041175285.1 Bacteroidota bacterium
GCATAATTCTTCAGTTTATTTTTAAAATAAAATCGAGCGGTCGCGTTACACGCTTTTTTTGGTATTTTTGATTGAACAAATGACGGATATTCATCACATATTAGTAAACTATTGGGGACATAGCACCTTTCGACCTCTACAGCAAGAGATAATCGAATCGGTCCTAAATCAACAAGACACACTTGCCCTACTTCCTACCGGTGGAGGGAAATCTATATGTTTTCAAGTCCCCGCCTTGGCCCAAGAAGGCATTTGTATCGTCGTTTCTCCGCTTATTGCCTTAATGCAAGATCAAGTAGATCAATTAACCCAGCGAGGCATCGCCGCAGTTGCCATCTATTCCGGCATGTCCCATCGGCAAATTGATATCCTGCTCGACAATTGTATTTACGGATCTATCAAGTTTCTATACATATCACCCGAAAGGCTCAAAACAGACTTGTTTATCGCGCGTGCCAAACAGATGCAAATCAACCTGCTCGTTATCGATGAAGCACATTGTATTTCACAATGGGGCTACGACTTCCGACCAGCCTATTTAGAGATTATCAATTTTAAACAACTACTTCCACAGGCAACGCCATGCATTGCCTTAACGGCCTCTGCTAATCAGGAAGTCCAACAAGATATCCTTGATAAACTACAGCTCAGAAACCCTAAGGTATTTCAAAAAAGCTTTCAAAGGGCAAACCTATCTTATTCATGTTTATGGGTTGAGGACAAAGAACCGCAACTATTAAAAATGCTCAAGAAAGTTGGCGGCTCTTCCATTGTATATGCGCGCAACCGAAGAAAAACACAAGAGATCGCAGCCTTTCTGCAAAAACAAGGAATAAAAGCCGATTTTTATCATGCAGGGCTAAGTGCTGAACAAAGAACTAGTCGACAAAAAGCATGGATCAACAATCAAACTCAATGTATCGTTGCGACCAATGCATTTGGTATGGGAATCGATAAGCCGGATGTCCGCCTTGTCATCCATGTGGATCTCCCTGATACCTTGGAAGCCTATTACCAAGAGGCTGGTCGGGCAGGAAGAGATGAACAAAAAGCGTATGCCGTGGCCATGGTCGAAGAAAATGATCTAATTGAGCTACAGAAAAATTGGGAAAAGTCTTTCCCAAGCACAGAAGTACTTCAAAAAACATACCAAGCGATGAGCAATTTCTTGCAAATCGCAGCTGGAAGTGGCGAACTAAGTACGTATGATTTTGACTGGACTGAAATGGCACGCCGATTCCAACTACCCACCTCGGAAACGTTTTATGCACTAAAAACACTTGAATCCGAAGGTTTATTCTTAATGAGCGATGCATTTCAAAACCCTTCCAAAATCAAAATCCAAGTAAACGCAACTGAACTGTACGACTTCCAAATTCGAAATGAAAAATTTGAATCATTTTTAAAATTTCTACTGAGACAATTTGGTGGCAACTTATACACACAATTCGTTTCCATTTCAGAAGCTTCATTAAGCATCCAACTTAAAGTTCCTGTCGAAGAAATTGAACGCTACTTAAACCTATTAGCCAAATTCGAAATCATCGAATACGAAAAACAAAATGGTTTACCCAAGCTAACCTTACTCACGCCACGCGCAAATATTGATAATCTGCCCATTATCTGGTCAGAGTACCTTCAAAAAAAAGAGCGAAGTAAATCAAAAATAGATGCAGTTGAATCCTATGTTCGCGACCCTAAAACCTGTAGAACTCGCAAAATTAGCGCTTATTTTGGTGAGCAATTATTGACTAATTGTGGCGTTTGCGACACATGCATTCAGCGTAAAAAAGAACAAAACGGCCGCGCATTCCCAGAAGGGATGGTAGCAGAACAAAAGCTAATCATAAATTACCTGAAAAATGGGCCGATGACCCTAGATGATTTGACTGACTGCCTCCGTCCACTCACGCGAACAGAGGCAGCTAAATTCATTCAAATTTGTTTAGAAGCAGGTCAAATCACCTACATTTCAACAGATACCATTGGCTTAGCCTCGTCTTGAAAAACGAATTGAACAGGCTTTTTCACCTGCTCAGCTAATAATGCAAGTGTCAATACCTCAGTTGCATGTTCCACATAATGGAATCGAAGATCTGAAATATAATGAGGTTCAATCTCCTCTACATCCTTGCGGTTCTTCACACACATAATAATCTCCTTTATTCCAGCGCGCTTAGCAGCTAAAATTTTCTCCTTAATTCCACCCACGGGTAGAACCTTTCCGCGTAGCGTAATTTCGCCTGTCATAGCTAAATTCGATTTAACGCGACGCTGTGTTAATGCCGAAGCGATAGCAGTCAACATTGTTATCCCTGCCGAAGGGCCATCTTTTGGAACAGCTCCTGCAGGTACATGTATGTGTAAATTATACTGATCAAAAACGCGGTAATCAATGCCATAATCATCCGCATGCGCCTTTAAGAAACTTAATGCAGCAACTGCCGATTCCTTCATTACATCACCCAACTGGCCCGATAAAGTCAACTGACCCTTTCCTTTATTAAGTAGCGTTTCGATAAACAAAATATCACCACCGACAGGTGTCCAAGCCAAACCAGTCACCACCCCAGCATAATCGTTATTCTCGTATGAATCATTTTCAAACATCTCTTGGCCCAACATCCGCACGACATCAGCTGGTACTACTTTAGCAGGATATGCTTCTCCGATTGCAATTGATTTGGTGATTTTACGAACAACACGACCTATCTCCTGCTCCAGTTTCCGGACACCTGATTCTCGAGTGTATCCTTCAATTAATTTTTGGATGGCCGCATCAGATAATGCAAAACTTGCCTTCTCTAAGCCATGCTCAGCTTTCTGTTTAGGAATTAAATGCTTTTTAGCAATCTGTACCTTCTCCTCCATGGTATACCCACTCACCTCAATGATCTCCATACGATCTCGAAGTGCGGGATGAATCGTATCTAGATTGTTCGCCGTCGCAATAAACATCACGCGAGACAAATCATATTCTACCTCTAAGTAATTATCTAAAAAACTATTGTTTTGCTCCGGATCCAATACCTCCAATAGGGCAGATTGTGGATCACCACGATGATCACCACCTACCTTATCAATCTCATCCAAAATGAATACGGGATTAGATGAACCCGCTTTCTTAATATTTTGAATCACCTTCCCAGGCATCGCACCAATATACGTTTTACGGTGTCCACGAATCTCAGACTCATCATGCAAACCACCTAAAGCCATACGGACGTATTTACGACCTAAGGCCTTGGCTACCGATCGGCCTAAAGAAGTTTTACCAACTCCTGGAGGCCCATATAGACATAAAATTGGGGCTTTCATATCACCCTTCATTTTCAAAACCGCTAAGTATTCAATGATGCGTTCTTTAACTTTTTCTAAGCCAAAATGATCCGCATCTAATACCTTTTTAGCCTTGATCAAATCAAAATTATCTTTCGAATATTGTGACCAAGGTAAGTCCACCAAAAGCTCCACGTAATTCATGAGCATCGGGTATTCGGGTGACATGGAATTGGTACGCTGTAATTTGGCCAGTTCCTTATGAAAGAAATCATTGACCTCCTTCGTCCATTTTTTCTTAGCTGCCTTCGCTCGCAATCCATCAAGTTCCTGCTCTGGACTTTCCACACCTAATTCCTCTTGCAATACCTTGATTTGTTGGCGTATGTAATAATCCCGTTGCTGCTGATCAATATCACTCGAAGCCTTACTCTGAATTTCGCGTTTCAACTCCAGCAATTGGATATCTGTGAGCATATGCTCCAACAACCTAGTTGCTTGCTCAATACCGTCAAGCGTCTCTAACAGCGCTTGCTTTTCGGTTAATTCCGCGTTGATATTGGATGACAAGAAATGCACCAAATATGAATTAGATTCAATATTATCGAGTGCAATTTGTGCTTCCCGAGGTATCTCAGGATTCAAGTTTAAAATCTTAGACGCATTTTCCTTGAGTGTTGAAATCAAGGCTTTGTTTTCCTTATTCAATTTCTTCGGAAAAGTATCTTCTATGTAGGCTACTTTGGCGATTAAATTAGGTTCGGTTTTGATGTAATCCTTAACTTCAAATCGCTTGCGTCCTTGGACGATAATGGTTGTATTTCCGCCTGGCAACACAAACATTTTAATGATGTGACCTACCGTTCCAATCTTGTATAAATCGTCAGGCTGTGGTTCTTCCTTAGAATTATTGGCTTGCACCAAAACACCGATCGTCCTATCACCTTTATATGCTTTCTTGACAAGTCGAACGGATTTTTGTCGGCTTACCGTAATCGGAATGACCATCCCAGGAAACAAAACAATGTTTCGAATCGGAAGTATGGGAAGTTCTTCTGACAAAACGCCCATTTTGTCATCTTGCCCCATCCCCTCTGATCCGATTGGAATCAATTCTATATTCTCAAAATCAGACATGTCTGATAAGCGCAAATGCTTAAAAAGGTCGTTTGAATTATTCATACACACAATTTATAAATTTCCCCTCGAGTTAATTCCAGAAGCGGGACCCTAATTATCAATTTTCATGCCAAATGACCATTTGGCAGATATTGTACTATTCGAGCCGCTGTACCCACTCGTTTTTACGGAATAAATAACTTCGTTTTTGGTTATTTCGAACCACCTGAAGCAAATTGGTCTGGTCTGGAAAAGAGTCTGCTAATAAGTTATTTTCAATAAATACACCAGCTAAATCCTGCTCTGATGGAATTTCAAGATATACCCAAATCATATCTTCCACGGATTCCCAACCGATCCAGCGATAAGGTGTGGTTCGTTTTTGATTTACCTGAATGCCAAAATAATTTCGGACATATTTCTCTAAAATAGGATCAACTTGGGAGGCTTTTTGAAATGAAAATGGTACACCGGAAAATTGGCTTACACCCACTGTCAAATCATCCTGAAACATCCGAATACTAATTTCCCAAACCTTTTCCTTCGCATTAAAGACACAATCACCCACACTAGAATGGAACGGATGCAACGAACGCCCAAAAATGGGCGTCGTCAATAACATTAAAAGGAAAAATTTGGCTCTCAATTTTAGAAAAATGCTTTAAAAATATCATTGCCAAACGTATAAGCCATTAAGGCCAATAAAATCAACATACCCACTTGTTGGGCCTTTTCCAATACCTTTTCAGACGCTGGCTTACCCGTGATCATTTCATAAATCAAGAAAATGGCATGACCTCCATCTAAGGCAGGAATAGGCAAAATATTCATGAAGGCTAAAGCCATTGATAACAAGCCTGTCAACATCCAAAAGCGACTCCAATCCCAAACTCCTCCAAACATTTGCGCAATCCCAATCGGACCACTTAACGCTTTGGAAGCAGAAACATCACCCGTCGCGATTTTCTTAAACCCACGAACATTATCCGAAACAACTGAAAATGCGCGTCCAGAGCCAATCCCAATCGCCTGACCAAAACTATAATCTTCATGTGTCATTTGAATTAATAATTCAGGCAAAAATCCGATTTGACCTGTTTTTGCCACGACCATTTCTAGGGTATCTGCTTTCCCCTGACGCATGATTCCTAAACGAATAGGTTTACCAGCTTCTTTTGAAATTGCTTCTTTTGCTTCATGATAGAAACGAATAGGCGTTTGATTAACAGAAGTTATATAATCCCCTTCTTTCAACCCAGCTGAGAAAGCAGGCAACATTTCTCCTGATGGACCTCCAAACATCGAGGGTTTCTCTGGTGCTGAAACTGCAGCTACCTTAAACGCAGCCATCGGCTCAATGAATCCCGCTTTTTTATCACTTAATTTTTCAATGAAATCAGAAGGGATTTTCACCTCAATCGTTTGATCTCCACGTAAAACGGTATAGGAAGAATTATCGCCCAATAAGACATCCGAAGTTCGTAGGTCGGCAAGCGACTTAAAATCCGAACCATTTACTTTCACAATCTTGTCACCTGTTTGCAACCCAATTTGCTTACCTAGTTCAAGTGCAACAATTCCATTTTTATTTAATTCCGTTTTTGAAATAAAGTTATTTCCATTCGAATATGTCAAACAAACAAAGATGACAACACCCGTGATGACGTTGACGATGACACCACCCAGCATCACAATAAGTCGCTGCCAAGCTGGTTTTGCACGAAATTCCCAAGGTTCAGGATCTTTAGCTAAGTCGGCCGCATCTTGCGTTTCATCAATCATCCCGGCAATTGAAACATAACCCCCTAAAGGAAACCAGCCTAAACCGTATTCGGTATCGCCCACCTTCTTCTTAAACAAAGCAAAATTTAAAACCGTAGGTATAGGGAAAAGAAAATCAAAAAAGAGATAAAATTTATCGACACGCATTTTAAACCATTTGGCTGTAATAAAATGGCCAAACTCATGTAACGTAACTAAAATCGACAGTCCTAAGATCAACTGCCCTGCCATAATCAAACCTTCCATACCTAATTCTTTAATTTAGAAACCCATTGCTGGGCCATTATTCGTGTAGTTTTATCTGTATTAACGTAATCTTCTAAGCTCGGAGCATTTAAAAAAGTTCCCTGAGCCATGCAGGTTGCCAATAAATCTGACATCTGCAAAAATCCAATTTCATCTTTCAAGAAAGCGTCAACCGCAACTTCATTCGCTGCATTTAAAATACAAGGCATATTTCCTCCTTTTTCTAATGCTTGAAAGGCAAGTCCTAAATTCCGAAATGTTTCCAAATCCGGCTGCTCAAAAGTCAAGGAAGCAAAGTCCTTAAAATCAAATCGCGGAAAATCTGCACGCATCCGATTGGGGTAACCTAGGGCAAATTGAATAGGCAATTTCATGTCGGGCAAACCCAGTTGCGCCTTAATAGAGCCATCCTCGAATTGAACCAATGAATGTACAATGGATTGAGGATGAACCACCACATCGATTTGGGAAGCATCTACATCAAACAACCATGCGGCTTCAATGACCTCGAGGCCTTTATTCATGAGGCTGGCAGAGTCAATTGTAATCTTCGCTCCCATGGTCCAATTGGGATGTTTCAAGGCTTGAGCGCGTGTTACCTGCTCCAATTCTCCTCGTTTTTTTCCTCGAAATGGTCCTCCAGAAGCGGTCAAAATCACCTTTTCAATTGGATTATGTGACTCCCCCATCAGACATTGAAAAATGGCTGAATGTTCCGAATCTACTGGCAAAATGGGCACACCCATTTCACGTGCTAATGGCATAATAAGTGCCCCAGCAACAACCAATGTTTCTTTATTTGCTAAGGCTATTGGCTTACGTGCTTTGATTGCCTTGACTGTCGGAAGTAAGCCAGCATAGCCCACTAAAGCCGTCAAAACAACATCTACATGATCAAAGCAAACGACCTCTTGCAAAGCTTCTGCTCCCGCCAAAACTTCTACAGAAGTTCCTGAAAGCGCATTTTTTACATAAGTATATTTCTGTTCATCCCCAATTACAACATGACTAGGATGAAACTGTATAGCTTGCTCAATCAATAATTCAGCATTTGATTGTGCTGTTAATACAGCAACTTCAAACGCATCTGGGTGCTGCATGATAACCTCTAAGGCTTGCGTCCCGATAGATCCCGTGGACCCTAAAATTGCGATCCTTTTTTTCATATCATGGCTTTGATTTGTTGAACAAACGATATCCAAACCTGTGGATACGTTAGGGTCATGAAAACAATACCAAAAAGCGCTCCATATAAATGAGCAGAATGATTTACATAGTCACGCCCACGCTTATCCATTTCGATCGAATACCACGTAAATAGTCCTGCATAAATGAAGCCAGGGATACCCAATAGTCCAAAAAGATAAATTTTCTCCGTAGGAAAGAATAAAATTCCCGCAAAAATCACTGCAGAAACTGCCCCTGAAGCACCTAAAGAATTAAAATATGGATTTTTTTGCTGCTTGAAATAAGTAGGCAAATCGGCAATTACTATTGCTAACAAATAAAATAACACAAACATGGCCACCCCAAAACCAGGGAAAATCATATTAAAAATGTACTCTAATTGTCCGCCAAAAAAATAAAACGAAAATAGATTGAAAAACAAATGGGTAAAGTCGGCATGAATAAACCCAGAAGTTAAAAAACGCCAATATTCATGTTTTTTAGAAATACGATACGGATTCATCGTCATCGCACTCATCCAGCTTGACTTTTGCATGGCCAAAACGGAGATTGCCACGGTAATTACCATGATTAATAAGCTAATTGACATTGATTGATCCATAACATAAAAAGCTTCGCAAGGAAGCTTTGACAAGACTACAAAACTACACTAAACTTCTCGATCAACCAACCCAGCCATAAACTTGCGTAAAGCTGATTTTTTATCCGGTTCGATGGCTAACAACTCAACGGCCTCAAAAGCTTGATCAAAATAAGCATTGATTTTCGCTTCCGTTTCTTCTCGAATACCCAATTCGGTATAAAGCTGAGTCACTGCTTGTACTTTTTCCTGCATATCGGGGTTTGACTTATTAACCCAATTCGTAAGTTCAGTTAATTGAACACCTTGGGCAGTTTCAAATGCGCGAATCAGCAAATAGGTTTTTTTATTTGCGAGAATATCTCCTCCCACTTGCTTCCCAAATTTTTCAGGATCACCATAAACATCTAATAAATCATCTTTCAGCTGAAACCCTAGGCCAACCGCTTCACCGATAGCATACAAGGCTTGAGAAGTAGGCATATCTGTTTCTGCCAAAATTGCCCCCATCTCCATGGATAAACCAATTAAAACAGACGTCTTCAATCGAATCATTTCAATGTATTCCTCCACGCTAACTTCTGAACGCGTTTCGAAATTCATGTCCATTTGCTGGCCTTCACAAACCTCCGCAGCCGTCCGATTAAATCTAGTGATTAAATGCTGATAGGCCGACAAACTCAAATGATTGCATTGATTCAGATATTGGTAAGCATTGACAAGCATGACATCCCCTGAGAGAATGGCAATGTTATCATTCCATTTTTCATGGACCGTTGGCTTACCTCGACGAATAGGCGCTTTATCCATGATATCGTCGTGCATCAGCGTGAAATTGTGAAAAATTTCAATCGAGAGCGCAGAAGGAACCACTTTTTCCCAGTCTGCTTTAAATAAGGAATAGCTCAGCAAACATAAGACGGGACGAATGCGCTTCCCTCCCAATTGCATCAGGTATTGAATCGGATCATATAATTCCTTGGGCTCCGTGCCTATTTGTTGGCGACTTATCTCTGCTTCAAGCGCAGGCAAAAATGCGTGTGTCATATTATCTATCTACTTCGCCCATAACTAAGTCCATGGAACCGATGATTGCTACTAAATCTGCCAAATAGGCCCCTTTGGCCAAATCTGGAATAACGGAAAGGTGATGAAATGAACATGCGCGCACTTTCATGCGTGTGGGAATATCTGATCTTCCATCAGCTCTAATAAAAAACCCAAGTTCTCCTTTGGGATTTTCAGCCCTTACATAAATATCTTGTGCGGCAGGTCGTATTTTTTTCGGAACAAATTCCTGCGGATCAAACGCTGTGGTACGCTTATGCTCCCCAGTTAATGCTTCCAAACATTGCTCAATAATTCGAATAGATTCAATGCATTCAAGAACGCGCACATGATTTCGATCCCAGCAATCCCCTGTTTGACCATGTAAACCAGTCCCGACAGGAATATCAAATTCCAATTCCGGATAAACGGAATATCCATCTACGCGACGTAAATCAAATTCCAAACCTGAACCTCGTAATACCGGTCCAGTGCAGCCTGAATTAATAGCAAGATTCAAAGGCAAAACACCAATATTAGCGGTTCGCTTAATGAAAATACTATTTCCCTCAACGATTTGTTGGACTTCTCGAATCGTATTTTTTAACACAGGAATTAACTCAGAAGTACGTTCTTCGAAGCCAACGGGTAAATCATAAAATAAGCCACCTACCCAAACATAATTATATAACATACGAGCTCCGGAAAGCCATTCTAATAATCGTTGGATATGCTCACGATCACGCATTAACCATAAAAAAGGCGTATATGCCCCTATATCTAACCCGTAGGTCCCAACTGCTACAAAATGCGAGGCAATGCGATTTAATTCAGCAACAAGTACTCGAATATATTCAATACGTTTTGGGAGAGTGCCCGTTATGCCCAACATCTTTTCAATTCCCATGACGTAGGCATGCTCTGAGTTCATGGAGGCCATGTAATCGAGACGGTCTACGTAAGGGATAATTTGATTATAAGGAAGTGCTTGTGCGTGTTTTTCGAAACAGCGGTGCAAATAACCCAGATGTGGGACAACATCAACCACCAATTCCCCGTCTGAAATAACTTCCAAACGCAAAACTCCGTGTGTCGATGGGTGTTGCGGTCCGAGTGAAATAATCATCTCCTCGGCTTTCAAGTCGGCCAAATCATACTGATTGGGATCAGAAAGATGAAAATTCTCCGGACGGAAATCGTATTGAATGGAATTCATTAAACAAAAATGAAGAAACTATGGGAGAAATAAAAGCCTCGTGGATCTATTTGAGGGGTATCTTCAGGAAAGCAGCTAAAATTATCTGTTTTTTCATAGATATTTTTAGCAAAGGTTTTGGCAAAAAAAATAATTCTTCTACCTTTGCAATCCGTTTCGAACAGAGGCGTAACCAATTTACAATTATGGCAAAGAAAGGAAATCGCATTCAAGTAATCTTAGAATGCACTGAGCACAAAGAGTCGGGTCTACCAGGAATGTCTCGTTATATCACAACGAAGAACCGTAAAAACACGACTGCACGTATTGAGTTGAAAAAATACAACCCAGTATTGAAGAAAGTTACTCTACACAAAGAAATTAAATAGGTTTAATACCCAGGAATTATGGCAAAGAAAGTAGTTGCAACACTAAAGAAAGAAGGAGGCGTTAAGTACGCTAAAATCATTAAAGCGGTTAAAAACCCTACGACAGGTGCTTATACCTTCAAAGAAGAGATCATTCTTCAAGATGAGGTTAATGCAGCGTTGAAAAACTAATTTTTTTCGTCGGCACATTTTTAGCTAGAATATTTGAAGTCCCTTCATCAGGGACTTTTTTTTATTACCTTCACCTCATAAAATACGCACAAGCGGATGGGATTATTTGATTTTTTCAAGAAGAAGCCGGCTCCAGAGGAGCAAGCAGACCTCGAGCAGGCCTTAGATAAAGGCTTAGAAAAGACCAAGGAAGGCTTGATTTCTAAGATGGGTCGTGCGGTTTTGGGAAAATCCAAAGTTGACGACGATGTATTAGATGAGCTGGAAGAAATCTTATTGACATCGGATGTTGGCGTAGCCACCACGCTTAAAATCATTGAGCGGATTGAGCGCCGGGTGGAACGAGATAAGTTTGTTTCGACAGAGGAATTAGATCAAGTTTTACGTGAGGAGGTTGCCGCACTGTTGGATGAGAACAAATCATACGACATTGAAAACGCGTTTGCAGAACCTACCCAAAAACCATATGTCATTATGGTCGTTGGCGTCAATGGAGTTGGTAAAACAACGACTATTGGAAAATTGGCCTCTCAGTTTCACCAAAATGGATTAAAGGTTGTACTTGGAGCTGCAGATACGTTCCGTGCAGCAGCGGTGGATCAATTGAAACTTTGGGGTGAGCGTGTGGGAATTCCGGTAATTGATCATGGCATGAATACGGATCCTGCGGCTGTGGCATATGATGCTGTAAAGCAGGCGGTAGACATGCAAGCGGATATCGTTATCATTGACACGGCTGGCCGATTGCATACGAAGGTGAATTTGATGAGTGAATTAGGCAAAATCAAACGTGTGATTCAGAAATTTATCCCGGAGGCACCGCATGAAGTTTTATTGGTGTTAGATGGATCTACAGGCCAAAACGCCTTTATTCAAGCACAAGAATTTACGAAAGTTACTGAAATTACGGCACTCGCGATAACCAAATTAGATGGGACTGCGAAGGGTGGAGTGGTGATAGGAATCTCAGATCAATTTAAGATTCCGGTTAAATACATTGGGGTTGGCGAAAAAGTCTCCGACTTGCAAGTGTTTAATAAGACCACTTTTGTCGATTCCCTTTTCGCCAAAAAATAATTATTTCTTTTGTTCTTTCGCCCAGGTATCTTTCAGGGATACAGTACGATTAAATACTAAATGTTCTGGGCTCGAATCTTTATCAAGGCAGAAATATCCTTTACGGATAAACTGGACGGCCTCTTCAATTTTAGCCTGTTTCAAGCTTGGTTCGACATAAACGTGGTTAATTACTTCGAGCGATTCAGGATTAATAAATTTCGTAAAGTCATCGCCTAGTTCACCGGCATCTTCAACAATCAATAGGCGATCGAATAAGCGAACCTCTGCCTGAATAGCGTGTGGAATCGAAACCCAATGAATCGTTCCTTTGACATGAATACCTGAGGTATCTTGACCAGACTTACTTTCATGAATACCTGAGGTATCTTGACCAGACTTACTTTCGGGCATATAACTTGCATGAATTTCCTTAACAGAGCCATCTTCATTTAATTCAAAATGATCACATGTAATAATATAAGCTCCTTTTAAACGAACTTGAAGACCTGGCCCTAATCGGAAGAATTTTTTGGGAGGATCTACCATGAAATCCTCTCTTTCAATGTAAAGTTCTTTGGTAAAAGGGACCACACGTTTCCCAGTTTCTGGATCTTCGGGATTATTTTCAATCAATAATTCTTCTACTTGTCCATCAGGATAA
>JBEDFG010000019.1:0-756 GCA_041175285.1 Bacteroidota bacterium
GTTCCTATGGGAGTGAATTGATTTCATTTAAATCTTAACAAAAATAGGAAATACCACGTAATGAAAAAATAATTAAATTGATAATATCTGCTGAATTAAACCCTTCGTTTTCAAAACCATTCTCTTGTTAATTAATCCGCCAATTTTAAGTAAAACCCTCCTACTTTTTATCATATTATTGATAATGAGCTTTGCTGGTTTGAGTCAACAAAATTCAAATATTCTTGCGAACGAACAACTAAAATATCGGATACATCTTGGATTTATCAATGCCGCGGAAGCTACAATTCAATCCAGCTCACAAATCCAACTAATTAATGGTCATCCGACTCGAAAATTAGAAATTACAGGAAAGACAGTTGGTATATTAGATGCCATCTCCCCTGTCGTCGATTACTGGTCGGCATATTTAGACACTGACACCCACCTTCCTCTCAAAACCGAAATGCGGAAAAAGGAAGGCCGTTATCGAAAAGAAGAAACGGTGATTTTTGATCATGCCAATTTTATAGCTAAAATCTCTTCGCCACAAAATACACCCACCAATAAAAACTTTACTATAGAATCAAATACACTAGATTTAATAGGTGGCTATTTCTTTTTACGTGATAAGCCCTTGGGGGACATGAAAATTGGGCAAAAGCAAAAAGCAAAAATATTAGTCGATGGTAGTGTCTATGAAATTTGGTTCATAGTCAAGAATTTCGAAAAAATGGAAAGTCCATGGGGTAACAAAAATTGCATCCGCACCACATT
>JBEDFG010000019.1:785-13003 GCA_041175285.1 Bacteroidota bacterium
CTATACAACTATGGATCAATAATGATAAATATCAAGTACCCTTTAAAATGGAAGTAAATTTGAAAATCGGTTTTTTAACCATTGATTTGACAAACTATTCTATTGCGGGAAAAAGTGTTTACTAAGTTTTAGCTAATGCTTTTTTATAAGCTGCTAAAACGCGCTCACGAGCAAATTCATGATTCACGATAGGTTTGGCATAGGTCAACTCCTGAAATTCTGGGACCCATTTTCTTATGTAGGCTAATTCTCCATCAAACTTTTTTGTTTGTAACGTTGGATTAAATACCCGGAAATATGGGGCTGCATCGCAACCTGAACCTGCAGCCCATTGCCAACCACCATTATTAGCAGCAAAGTCAAAGTCAAGTAGTTTAGCTGCAAAATACGCCTCTCCCCATCGCCAGTCTATCAATAAGTGTTTGACCAAAAAACTAGCTACAATCATCCGAACTCGATTGTGCATAAAACCCGTCGCATTTAACTCTCGCATTCCCGCGTCTACGATTGGATATCCGGTTTGACCATTCGTCCATGCCTCAAATTCCACCTCATTATTTCTCCACTCCATTCGATCATATTCTCTTCGAAAAGCGTGACCATCTGAAATATGTGGAAAATGATGAACTATATTGAAATAAAAATCACGCCATATTAACTCGTTCAACCAAATTTCAGATTTCCCTAAGGCACGCAAAACTAAACTTCGAATAGATATCGTACCAAATCGAAGGTGCACAGATAAACGGCTTGTTCCTGGCAAAGCAGGAAAATCCCTCTTCTCTCCATAGTTACGAATTAAATCATCTGTTACACTTTCCTTCGGAAATTGTAAACCAGATAGCTCAAAGCCCAATTTTGTTAAACTAGGAAGATCAAATTTCGTATCAACATAATGCGCAATAGATTCCGAAGGAAACTGATGAATAGGCGTTTGACGTAATTGCTCTTTCCATTTCCTTGAATAAGGTGTAAAGACTGTATAAGGTGTCCCTTGCCCACTTAATACTTCATTTTTCTCAAAAATTACTTGATCTTTAAACGTATGAAATTGGATTTGATTAGAATTAGCCCACGCATGAATGTTACGATCGCGTTCACAACCATACTTTTCATAATCATGATTCGTATAGATCGCTTCAATGGAAAATTTCTTTTGTAATTCCTTAAACGCATCTAATGGATCAGCATGCAAAACACACAAATCACCTCCATGTTGCTGAATAGCTAATTTCAAGGACGAAATGGATTGATGTATAAATTCGACCCGTCCATCCTGCTTGTCTTCCAAACGATTTAAAATAGTTGGATCAAAAATAAATACCGGTAACACGGGTAAGCCACTCTTTAATGCAGCCCATAAACCATGATTATCCATGATGCGCAAATCGCGACGAAACCAAAATATTGAAACAGATTGCATAATGTTTGAGTACGTATAGGGTCAAAACTTGACTTATTTCAAATTGTTTAAAATATACCTTGACAAGCCCCCCTTCAAAAGTGTATATTTGTAAAATTGCAAATTTTATGCACCAATTGCGAAGACCATGAGGTACATAAATTCATTTCAAACCCCATCCGAATGAAATTATCTGAATTCAGATTTGATTTACCCCAAAGTTTAATTGCTTTAAATCCCACAGAAAACCGTGAAGATGCCCGTATGATGGTTATTAACCGCAAGGAAAAGACCATTGAGCATAAAAAATTCACTGATATCGTTGATTATTTTGGTGATGGGGATGTTTTAGTTACGAACAATACCAAAGTTTTCCCTGCTAGACTTTACGGAAATAAAGAGAAAACAGGAGCTCAAATCGAAGTATTCTTACTTCGTGAATTAAATCGTGAACATCGTTTGTGGGATGTATTAGTTGATCCAGCGCGTAAAATTCGTGTAGGTAATAAATTATATTTTGGTGATTCTGATTTAGTCGCTGAAGTAATTGACAATACCACTTCTCGTGGACGTACGATCCGTTTTCTTTATGATGGAGATCATGACGCACTGATGGCTGCCATTCACGAATTAGGTGAAACTCCACTTCCAGATGAAATTCGCTTAAAACGTGCCGCAACGGAAGAAGATCGCGAACGTTTTCAGACAATTTATGCAGAACACGTAGGAGCAGTTGCCGCGCCAACAGCTGGATTGCACTTCAATAAAATTGTGATGAAGCGTATGGAATTGAATGGTGCTCAATTCACCCCTATTACTCTTCATATTGGATTAGGAACTTTCCGTCAAGTAGATGTAGAGGACTTAACCAAACACAAAACAGATTCCGAACATTTTATTATTGACGAAGCTACCTGTAATTATGTTAATCAAGCAATTGATAACAAAAAGCATGTTTTAGCTGTAGGTACTACTGTAATGAAAGCGTTAGAATCTTCTGTTTCTGCAAGTGGACATTTAAAGCCAATCAATTCTTGGACGGATAAATTTATTTTCCCTCCATACGAGTTTAAAATACCTACCGCATTGTTGACAAACTTCCATTTACCAGAATCAATCTTGTATATGATGTCATCAGCTTTTGGTGGATATGAATTGATTCAGGATGCATACCAACAAGCCATTAAGGAGAAATATCGCTTCTTTAGCTATGGAGACGTAATGTTGATCATTTAATTATAAATGGGTTTATTTTGAAAAAAATCGCAATAATAGTTGCAGGAGGTACCGGACAACGCATGAATATGTCGATACCGAAGCAATTTTTACTGCTTCAAAATAAACCCATTCTTTTACACACGTTGGCTGCATTCAAATCAGCCATTCCAGAAATCGAACTAATTCTAGTTTTACCAGAAAATCAATTCGATTATTGGGACGAATTGTCAACCCAATATCCAGAAATTTTAAAACAGACTCCCCACAAATTAATCGCAGGTGGAGAAACACGTTTTCACTCAAGTTTAAATGGTATACAAGCCATTGAAGAGCAAGAAGATTGTTTAGTTGCAATACATGATGGAGTACGACCACTGATTGATCGAAATACGATTTTGAATGCCTTTAAAGAGGCCTCTATTCATGGGAACGCAGTTGTTGCCATACCCTCAAAAGATTCGATCCGCCTATGGAATGAACAAGAAAATGCCTTTTTAGCGGTAAATAGAGCCGACATACGTGTCATACAAACACCACAAGTATTTAAACTGTCTTCATTAACTAATGCGTTTTCGAAAGGATATAGTCCACATTTTACAGATGATGCTAGTGTGGTGGAACACGCTGGAGAAAAAATTCATTTGGTAGATGGGACTTATTCAAATATTAAAATTACAACGCCGGAAGATTTAGCTTTAGCTGAAATCTTAAAAGTAGAAACCTATGAATAAGTACTGGAATTGGATTGGGGTTCATATCCTGAAATTCAAAATAACCATTTTAGCTATCTTATTTTTTGCTACCACATGGCTAGCATTTACAGCAAGTCAAATTCAATTAAGTTACGAATTAGCGAAAATACTTCCCCAATCAGACGAACAGTTCCAACTTTACGAATCATTCAAAAAGAAGTACGGTGAGGATGGGAATGTTATGGTGATTGGACTTGAGAATCCAAATCTATTTAAAACCACCGAATTTGATGAATGGAATCAATTATTCACTAAAATAAAAAAAGAGTCTGGTATCAAATCCATTCTTGCCCTACCCAATCTTCCAGAAATTTATTTAGATGAAAGTGGTAAAAGTTTTAAAACTAGACCACTGTATTCAGGAACACTAAAAAGTACCCAGGCAGAGCTTGATACCCTAAAATCTCATTTGGGAAAATTACCCATCTATCGAAATTTCCTATTTACAGATGACTTACGTGTTCACTTGATGTTGATCACGTTAGATCAAAAGACAATCAATAACAAAAATAGAATTACGCTCGTTAAACGAATTAAGGAGCTCGGTAAAAATTACACGACTAACACGCATAACCAATTACATTATTCGGGTATGCCTTTTATCCGAACGGAATACACATCACAAGTAACAAATGAATTGGTGTTATTCTTACTTTTAGCAATCGCGGTCACATCCCTCATTTTATATTACTTTTTCAGATCCATTCAGGTTGTCTTTTTTGCACTCATAGTCATTTTGATAGGGATCGTGGCATCGTTGGCAACAATCGTATTATTTGGATTTAAAATCACATTATTATCAGGATTAATTCCACCACTCATCGTGGTTATTGGGGTTCCCAATGTGATCTTTTTATTGAATAAATACCATGAGACTTATGCCATTACGAAAGATAAAGAAGCCTCGCTGATAACAAGTGCTTCGACGATTGGTCGAACATTATTCCTAGCAAACCTGACTACATCAATTGGATTTGGTGTTTTTGCATTTACAGGTTCGACATTACTAGTAGAATTCGGCATTGTTGCATCGATGAACGTAATGGTCACTTTCCTACTTTCATTATTACTAATTCCGATATTCTTTAGTTTTTTAGCACCACCTAAACCCAAAGACTTAGCTCATTTTGAAAGCAAACGGATCAATCATTTTCTAACTGGAGTTGAATTTTGGGTATTTGAACGAAGAAAAATAATCTATAGCATTATCGGGGGCTTATTAGTCATTTCGCTTTACGGACTTAGCAAAATTGAAGCTGTAGGATTTATCGTTGATGATTTGCCGCGCGAAAATGCGATATATACTGACCTAAAGTTTATTGAAAAACATTTCAAAGGCGTCATGCCTTTCGAAATATCTATCGATGCGCATGAAACCGGGAGAGCCTTGACACCTGAAATATTAGCTAAAATTAAGCGTACAGAAAAGCTTGTTGGCCAACATCCAGAATTCACTCAAGGCATTTCACTATTAACTGCGACAAAATATCTGTATCAAGTCTATCGTGGTGGAGACCCCAAATATTTCACATTACCGGGTATTGATGAATTATCCAAACTGAAAGACTTCCAAGGTAGCCTGCAAGGGAAACAAAATATGTTCGCGGGTTTCTTAGACCAGGACAAACGATTTACTCGAATCAGCTTCCAAATGGCAGACATTGGTACAGTAAAAACACAAAAACTATACGAAGAACTACAGCCAAAAATTGACACTATTTTCAGAACGGATAGTGAAACGGGAGAAATATTACCTGCCTCAGACAAGCGTGCCTATGATGCTAAAATCACAGGAAATTCGGTTATCTATGCGTTTCAAACGGCCTATTTACAAACTAATTTGATCGAAAGTACGATCACAGCCATTATACTTATCTGTATTCTAATGGCGCTTTTATTTCGTAGTTGGAAAATGGTGGTTATTTCAACAATTCCATCCCTAATACCTTTAATCATTACCGCAGGTTTAATGGGCTTCTTTCATATTGCTTTGAAACCAAGTACCATATTAATCTTCTCCATCGCTTTTGGAATATCAAGCGACGGAACCATCTACTTTCTGACGAGGTATAAAGAAGAATGGCTGAAAAACTCAAATAATGTGGCCAAAGCCATACAAATAACGATTCAAAAAACAGGAGTTTCCATGTTTTATACAGCCATGATCTTGTTCTTTGGTTTCTTTATTTTCACAGCATCTACTTTCAAAGGCACACAAGCGCTAGGCATTCTCGTATCCATCACATTACTAATGGCGATGATATGTAATCTAATTTTGCTTCCTGCTTTCTTAATGGGCATGAACAAAAAAGAGATTAATTCAATTATAGAAGAACTGTAATGGAAAAGCCAGCTTCGATTTATACCTTAAATTTTGGACTTCTCTGTTTAAGTAACTTTTTGTTTTCGGCTAGTTTTTCCATGATTATTCCCGAATTACCTGACTATTTAGCCAGTCTTGGTGGGAAAGAATACATTGGATATACCATCGCATTATTCACATTGACCGCTGGATTAAGTCGCCCTTTTTCCGGCAAATTGACGGATCATATTGGTCGTGTTCCTGTGATGGCATTCGGTTCACTCGTTTGCTTCTTATGTGGGGGACTTTACCCCATCATACATACCGTTCAAGGATTTTTGTTTCTTCGATTTTTACATGGGATGTCTACAGGAACAAAGCCTACAGCTACCGCAGCCTATGTTGCCGATATTATTCCTGAAAATAGACGCGGAGAAGCTCAAGGTGGATTGGGCATATTTACGGCAACGGGCATGTCCATGGGCCCGGCTATTGGAAGTTATTTAGCTAGTGAAATTGGATTAAGAGAAATGTTTTGGATTTCATCGCTCTTTGCACTGTTTTCCATTTTGATTTTAATGCGAATGAAGGAAACGCTACCCAAATCAATGAAAACAAAATTCTCTTTAAAACTATTTAAAATCGGTTGGCATGATGTCTTTGAGCCAAGCATTATACCCGTTTTTTGGATCATGTTATTTGTCTCATTTTCCTCGGGGGTAGTTGTTACGTTAATGCCGGATGTTTCTAAATTAATTGGCTGGCATAATAAGGGATTGTATTTTACGATTTACACCATTTCATCTATCGTCGTCCGGATTTTCTTTTCAAAGACTTCTGATAAATATGGACGTATTCCCGTTTTACTATATTCTGCCCTTGTATTAGCTGCCGCGATGTTTTTAATGATTATTGCACCAAGTCCGTTAACAGTTATCAGCTCAGCTATTCTATTTGGATTTGCTTGGGGCTTTAATACACCTACCCTAGCCGCATGGACAACCGATTTAGCCAATAAAAACCACATGGGTCGTGCTATGGCTACCATGTACATAGCTTTAGAATTAGGCATTGGCCTGGGGGCATTGGTGGCAGGACAATTTTATCAAGGAATTGCTAGTAATATACCATTACCGTTCATAATGAGTGGAATTTTAGCTATAATCGCCTTTCTATTTTTATTACGTTACCATCATAATTGGCAAACTAATGACCTTTAGTGAATACCTAATTTCTAAAAACATAGATGAAAAAACCTTTTCATCTCAAGATCCAACAACTTTTACAGCTTGGAAAAATCTGTTTGAACAGGTAAGTCCAAGCAGCTTTACAGATCAAAAGAAGTTTAAGATCAATCCCTTACGCAGAAAATACTTGCTTAATTCAGAAAAATAAACGTTTAAAATTTGTATATTTTCTGAAAATTATATAATTATTCAAATATTCAATCCATCACTTTCGTAGAAATTTACAAATAGTGGAAATTTGCATCATTAAATTTTGATGAAGCAAAATGCAAGCAAGTGAATTAGAAAAGCTGTTTCCAAACGCAGCAGGAATCCCAAAAGAATTTGACCTAGTTAAACCCATTGAACAACGTGAATATTTGGTCAATGGTGAAATGCGTCAGTGGTCTGGAAAGACACAAGATGTATGGTCTCCCATTTATGTGCAAACCGATAAAGGTTTTGAACAAAAAAGAATTGGCTCGTATCCCATTACAGATGCGACCGATGCCATGGAAGTTTTATACGCTGGTGTCAAAGCCTACTCGAATGGACGTGGAGAATGGCCATCGATGTCGGTAAGCCAACGAATCGAATGTGTGGAGAAATTCACGCAAAAGATGATCCAAAAACGCGATGAAGTAGTCAAATTACTCATGTGGGAAATTGGAAAATCATTAGCAGACTCACAAAAAGAATTTGACCGTACTGTCCAATATATTTATGACACCATTGGTGCATTAAAAGATATTGATCGTACATCATCTACTTTCTTGATTGAAGAAGGAATAATTGGACAAGTAAGACGTTCACCTCTAGGTGTAGTTTTATGTATGGGACCTTTCAATTACCCATTAAATGAAACATTTACGACGCTTATTCCCGCATTAATTATGGGTAATACCGTTTTGTTTAAACCACCGAAACACGGTACTTTATTGCACTACCCACTATTAGAAGCATTTAAAGATTCATTCCCTGCAGGTGTCATTAACACCCTTTATGGACGTGGAAACTCGATTATTCCTCAATTAATGGAATCAGGTAAAATCGACGTATTGACTTTGATCGGATCTTCGAAAGTTGCCGATAAATTAAAGAAAATGCATCCAAAGGTTAACCGCCTTCGTGCAATTCTTGGTTTAGATGCCAAAAATGCTGCTATCGTTACCGAAAGCGCACAATTAGATGTAGCCATCAACGAGTGTTTATTAGGCTCATTGTCTTTCAATGGCCAAAGATGCACCGCGATAAAAATCATCTTCGTGCATAAGTCACTGGCAGATGCATTCAATAAAGGATTGGCAGAAAAAATCGAGGCCTTGAAATTAGGCATGATGTGGGAGCCTGGTGTGCAAATTACCCCACTACC
Organism: Bacteroidota bacterium; assembly: GCA_041175285.1. Lineage (GTDB taxonomy): Bacteria > Bacteroidota > Bacteroidia > Cytophagales > Spirosomataceae > Aquirufa. Next base: position 9,058 of record JBEDFG010000019.1, read on the forward strand.
TGAACCTAATAAACCTGCCTATTTGAAAGAATTGATCGAAGATGCCAAATTACACGGAGCAACGGTTATTAATAAGCACGGTGGAGAGAACTTTAAATCAATCTTCTTCCCTGCCCTCTTGTATCCTGTAAACAATAAGATGAAGGTTTGGCATGAGGAACAATTTGGACCTGTGGTACCTGTCGTTCCTTTCGAAGATATCTCAACGCCAATTGATTACATTCATGAGTCGTCGCATGGCCAACAAGTCGCTATCTTTGGTACAGATGTAAATCAAATTTCAGAATTGATTGATGAAACAGTGAATCAAGTGTCGCGTGTGAATATTAATGCACAATGTCAGCGAGGACCAGATTCATTCCCATTCACAGGTCGTAAAGACTCTGCTGAGGGCACTTTATCGGTAACAGCTGCGTTACGATCGTTCTCGATTCGTACCGTTGTAGCCACTAAAGCAAATCAATTGAATAAAGATATTGTCAATCAAATTGTGGAGAACCAACAATCGAACTTCTTGTCGACACGCTTTATTTTATAAGAATAGCCAACCAATAAAAAAGCCCTTGAAATTTCAAGGGCTTTTTTTGTTATAGAGCAGCTCGCTGCAATTTAACCGCAGGATCTGTGATGAATTCATCGTAGGTCATCAACTTATCTAAATTGGATTTAGCACCCAGTTCTATGACACGATTAGCAACGGTATTGGTTAGTTGGTGATCATGACATGTAAACAACATCGTCCCAGGAAACTCAACCATACCATTATTTAAAGCGGTAATTGATTCTAAGTCCAAGTGATTCGTAGGTTCGTCAAATAAAAGTACATTTGCTCCAGACAACATCATGCGCGAAAACATACAACGTTGTTTTTCTCCTCCAGATATAACCGTACATTTTTTCAATGCTTCTTCACCAGAGAACAACATACGACCTAAGAAACCGCGAATAAAACTCTCATCCTTTTCCACTGAATATTGACGCAACCAATCCACCAAATTCATGGAATCATCCTTGAAGTAGTTGGCATTATCATTCGGCAAATAAGTCTGCGTAGTAGTTACTCCCCATTTAAACTCACCCGAAGTAGCTTTTCCTTCACCCATTAAAATGTCAAACAAAGCCGTTATGGCTAAGGAGTCTTTCGCCAAAAATGCCACTTTATCCCCTTTATTTATCGTAAATGATAGGTTTGTAAATAATGGAACCCCTTCTTCTGTCGTGGCAGAAAGATTTTCAACACTTAGCAATTGATCACCTGCTTCACGTTCAGGTTTAAAGTTGATGAATGGATATTTCCGAGAAGATGGTTTAATGTCTTCTACCTGCAATTTGTCCAACATCTTTTGACGAGAAGTAGCTTGCTTTGATTTAGCGACGTTGGCAGAGAACCGACGAATAAATTCCTCTAATTCCTTACGTTTCTCATCCGTCTTTTTATTCTGATCTGTACGCTGACGTGCAGCTAATTGAGAAGACTCATACCAAAAAGTATAGGTACCACCATAAAGTTGAATCTTTCCAAAATCTAAATCGGCAATATGCGTACACACATTATCTAAGAAGTGACGGTCGTGAGAAACCACAATCACTGTATTTTTAAAATTTTGCAAGAAACCTTCCAACCATAAGATGGAATCAATATCCAAGTTGTTGGTAGGCTCATCTAACAATAAAATATCTGGATTACCGAAAAGCGCTTGAGCTAATAGCACCTTCACTTTTTCAGAACCATTTAAATCACGCAATAACGTGTAATGTAAATCTTCTTTTATCCCTAGGCCACTTAATAAGGTGGCAGCTTCTGATTCAGCTTCCCAACCGTTCAATTCGGCAAATTCTGCTTCTAAATCAGCTGCCTTATTTCCATCTGCTTCTGAAAAATCTTCCTTCATATAAATGGCATCCTTTTCGAGCATTAAGTCATATAAACGCTTATTACCCATGATTACCGTTTGCAAAACAGGCGACTCTTCAAATTCAAAGTGGTTTTGCTTAAGAATAGACATCCGCTCACCAGGATTCATACTAATACTTCCTGTCTGAGATTCAATTTCACCCGAAAGAATTTTCAAGAAAGTAGACTTACCGGCACCATTTGCACCAATTAGACCATAACAGTTTCCTTCTGTAAACTTGATATTTACTTCTTCAAATAAAACTCTTTTCCCAAAGCGCAGGGATACGTTCGATACTGATAACATGAAAGAATGGATTAATAAGGCCGCAAAATTACTCATTTTGTGCCTAGAAAAAAAGGCTAAATCATATCAAAATTGCTATTTTTTTTGCAATTTCGGGCAATTTGAAAATTCAACCAGTGAAAGGAAATATAATTCCAGTTCAAGCTAAAACACCCATATCACTTTCGATACAACTCGAGAAATCGGGGCTTCGATTCAAATTGGAAGCATTGGAACAATTATTTCCATGGAATTCAACACAAACATCCATTAAAAAATGGCTGTCAGATCAGTTAGTACAAATCCGATTCATTCAACATGTTTCGGTAGAACTAACAACTGAATTGTTTTTACTGATTCCCCACGAATTTGATTCTCCTATTTACCGAATTGGCTTTTTAGAAAAAGCTTTGGGTGAAGGTGCTATTGATGGACATGAAGTTCATGAGCAAGCCGTTGATTTTGCTCAAGCCAATTTGCTCTTTTTGATTCCAAGTGTTTGGAAAGACTTGATCTCGATGACTTTCCCCTTGGCTCAGATACATTATACACATTTATTAGGGAATGAATTAGCTAAAACGAAGGCCTATATTTATCCTCGAATTCAAATGCATATATTTGAGAAGTCGGCGTTGGTGATATTCATCCAACAAGGCAAATTACATTTAGCGAATGTCTTTCCGTATGAATCGCCTACGGAATTGGCTTTTTATTTACATTCCATTCGGGAGGCATATAGTCTACAATGGAATTCAGAAACCTTTCAATTACGAGGACCCGAACATACAAATTCGAAATTATTAAACGCATTAATCGAACTGCAAATACCGATAGAATCAAATTAATATGATGCCTAAAACCGCATTTTTTCCAGGGTCATTTGACCCATTTACAAAAGGACATGAAGATATTGTCCTACGTGCTTTGGCATTATTTGATGAAGTTGTAATCGGTATTGGTCAAAATTCGAATAAGTCGAGATATTTTTCATTGGATAAAATGAAAAACTACATCGAGACAACTTTTAAAAATAAACCTGTTCGAGTTGTTACGTATCAAAACCTGACTGCCAATGTGGCTAAGGAAGTTGGCGCTAAATTCATCATTCGGGGTCTACGCAATACAACTGATTTTGAGTACGAAAACTCCATTTCTCAAGTAAACAGACATATTAACCCCGAACTTGAAACCGTATTCCTGATTACTTCACCCCACTTAGCACCAATTAGCTCCACGATTATTCGTGATTTACACCGCTACGGAAGTGAAATTGGAGAGTATCTTCCTTATACCTTAGACGGTATCTGAGATTGAGTCACAATGAATTGCTGGATTACAAAACGAATGGAACTATACGTATCTGATACGGCTTTGTTCATTTTATCTTGCGCAATCCACTCCACACGCTCAATATTTTCTTCCAACTGAGGTTTTAATTTTCCAGTTTGGTTTGAATGCATCACATACCATTTCGTCTTTTTAAGAATACGTTCATTCTTGTATGAGTAAGTATGGTAAGTGGTACAAACCTTGGATTCTAATTTAGCCTCAACATTACATTCCTCGAAAACCTCACGAACGGCTGCATGTTTGAATTTTTCGTTTTTCTCTAATTTGCCTTTTGGCAAATCCCATTTTCCTAAACGGTAAATCCAAAGTACTTCATTTTTAGAGTTTAAAACGACACCACCGGCTGCCTCTATAACTTGATATTGAGCACAAATTCGTTTTTTAAGTTCCTTTTTCTGATCCGTCAAAATATATAG
>JBEDFG010000020.1:0-14560 GCA_041175285.1 Bacteroidota bacterium
AGATATATCAGGCCTACAAATATAACATCATTTCTGAATTTGTTGAAAAAATCTAATTTTCTGTTGAAAATCTTGAAATTTAACTCAAAATAGTCCTATTTTAGATCAAAATTTAGATGTAATCCGCCATGCAGCCACCTGCGCCAACCAATCTTTCTCCTACTTATTATTGGGATTACTATCAATTTGTTCTGCGATATGTAAAAAAGCATTATAAAGATTTGCTGAATCCAGCTGAAATCGATTTTTTCGATCAATTTGATTTGCTTTCAAAGCCGGCACAATGTCTTTATTTACGCCTTTGCTCAAGAACGACATCATGGTTTCAAGTAGATAAAATCGCCTACACTGAAATTGAATCTATTCCAGATGCCATCCAAGAACTTTTGGCGGCTCATTTTTTGCAATTTTATGAATCAGATGTTTTACTACCTGACCTGTTACATGTGCTGCCCAAGGAAACTTGTTTAAGGTTAGCGCGTCAACTAGTGACTGATCAAAAAATTACGACATCCCTATCCAAGGCGGATTTAGTTGATCTATTAGGTCATCAATCTCATGGGGATTTAACCCTACTGAAAGGTTTCATTCGCCCCCATAATAAGGATTTTTATAGCCTCAGTACGTTTTTGTTTTTCGGTAGCCGGCATCGAGATTTAACTGAATTTGTAGTTCGTGATCTTGGCCATCGCCAATTTGTAGATGTGTCTGAAGATGAACTATTACCGTATTTCACTTCTCGGAAAGAAATTGATCAAAAGTGGGCCATAAGTCTTTGGCGCGAATGGTTTTGGGAGAAGAAAGACCAGCCCGAATTAATAGAAAAGATTGTTGAATCTTTTGAAGCTAACATGCTTCCATTAATAGACGAATTAACTGAATTAGCGATACTCACATTTGAAAAAATGATTTTTCAGGTTGGACGTTACCTCGAACGCCAATCACAATTGGAAGCCGCCTTACGTATTTACGAATTAGCTGGTTCTGTGAATGCGTTAGAACGACGGGTGCGGATTTTAGCTAAGTTGAAACGAATAGATGAAGCAACTTATTGGGCTGAATTTGGGCTTGAATACATTGATAATTCGGCTGAAATTCATTTTTTTCAGGATTTTTTAGCAAAGCAAGCTTCTAAAAAAAATATCAAAAAAGTGACTAGTTCGCTTAAAGAAGCAGAACTAATTGAAATCGATCTGATGTGGCAAGGAAATGTAGAGCAAGGAGTTGTTGACTATTTCCAAAGGCAAGGTTTTTATGCCACTTTTTCAGAAAATAGACTTTGGAAAAATGTGCTTGGACTGCTAACCTGGGATTTGATTTTTGAAGAAAAGAAAACGGGTTATCATCACCCTTTTCAATATGCACCAAGTCATTATGGCCAACTTGAATTTGCCTCCTTCAGTCAGGAGATATTTGAAACACGACTAAAGATTCTAGACTCTGTTGAAGATACCTTGCAATTTATGAAGAAGGTAAGTGCGTCCCAACAAGGCAAATTGAATCCGTTAGTTGATTGGTATAGTTTAGATTGGGAGTTTATGGAGCATGCGATTAAGGTTATTGATTCAAATGCCTTACGATCTGTTTTAGTATTCATGTGGAACCATTTGCCTACTCATTCTAAAGGATTCCCCGATCTTTTTATTGTCAAAGATGGTTCCTATTTTTTCATCGAGGTAAAATCGCCCAATGATCATTTATCAGCCATTCAGTATTTTTGGCATGATTTTTTTAGGCAGGTAGGCATCCCATTCAGATTAATACGAGTTCAGTGGAAATAATTTGTCAGGAATTACTTGACATCATTTCGAAAAAAATATACCTTTTCAATGAATCTAAAACGTTCTGTTTTTCGTTGGCTTTGCTAAGATTCCCAAAGCAACTATTCACCTTTAAAATTTAATGATTATGAAAGTGCAAGTACACGCCATTCACTTCAGTGCTGATCGTAAATTGTTGGATAGCATTCAAGCTAAGTTGAATAAGTTAGATACTTTTTACGATCGAATAACCGGAGGAGAAGTATTTTTGAAGTTGCATACCGGAGAAGGGAAAATGCGCGAAAAGTTATTAGAAATTAAAATTGCGGTTCCTGGAGCCGTTTTATTTGTCAAAGAAACAGCCAGATCTTTTGAAGAGGCCTTAGATTTAGCCTTACATGCACTCGCTGAACAAATCAAAAGGTTTAAATCGAAAATTAACCAAGTCAAATCTGCTAAACTTAATTTAGCAACAGAATAAAAAAGAAAACACCCAATAAATTTTATTGGGTGTTTTTTTGCTTTTTAAATTAGAGAATCCCAATCAGGTCTTTGAATTCAAACCCATTCGTCAGTCGATCTTTTCCTAATTTATGGTGTTCTGCTAGCGCCCATAATAGAAATTCCTTTACGAAATATTTATCAGATGGCTCGAGTGAGCCTTGATATTTCTGAACTAATTCATTCAAAGGTTTTAAGGAATCTAGCGTTTGTTGATATTCTTTCTCGGTACATTCATCATACAAAACCAAGCCGCCACCTTCAAATATGGCTTCCATAAGTGCTGTATATGGGGTATCTTCTATTTTTTTCGAAAGCTTTTCTATTTTAGGGAATAGGCCCGGGAGGAAGGTTTTAATCGCCTGACCGATCAGTTGTTCAGCAACAAATGCCGCCCCTTCTTGTTCTCCTTCGTATACGAGCTCCACCTTTCCCGTGATTGCTGGTATAATGCCCATAAAATCAGCTAAACGAACACTGGTGTGTGTTTCTTTATTGATCAATGAACGTCTTTCGGCAGTACTTACGAGACTTTCCAACATCGATATGCTCATTCGGGCACTAACACCACTTTTGTGATCAATGTATTCGCTTTGCCGTGCTTCAAAAATGATTTGTTCTAAGAGGTCATATGCCAAATTTGGAATGTAAACTCGATCGGATTGTGCATGATTGATTCGTGCCTCTTGCGCAGATATTTTACGAGCAATCTCGATGCTTTCTGGATAATGTGTCAGGATTTGCGATCCAATCCGATCCTTCAATGGAGTAACGATACTTCCACGGTTAGTGTAATCCTCCGGATTCGCCGTAAAGATGAATTGCACATCTAAGGGTAATCGCAATTTGAAACCACGAATTTGGATATCACCTTCTTGAAGAATGTTAAATAGAGCCACCTGAATACGGGCTTGTAAATCAGGAATCTCGTTAATCACGAAGATGCAACGGTTTGCACGAGGTATCATCCCGAAGTGAATCACGCGATCATCTGCGTAAGATAATTTCAAATTGGCTGCTTTGATCGGATCCACATCACCGATTAAATCTGCTACGGTTACATCTGGGGTGGCTAATTTCTCCGCAAAACGATCGGAACGGTGTAACCAAGCAATCGGTGTTGCATCTCCCTGAGCTGCGATTAAATCCTGTGCGAAACGGGAAATAGGAGCCAAAGGATCATCATTAATCTCCGAACCAGCCACATAAGGAATATATTCGTCTAGTAAATTGACCATTAAACGCGCTAAGCGTGTTTTGGCTTGCCCGCGGAGTCCCAATAAATTGATATTGTGACGCGATAATATAGCTCGTTCTAATTCTGGAATTACTGAATTCTCAAACCCATGTACCCCCTCAAAAACGGTTGTTCCAGCTTGCATGTGCTGGATTAAATTATCGCGCAATTCGTCTTTAATGGATTTGCTTTGGTAGCCTGAAGCTTTTAATTCGCCTAAATTTTTGATCATTTTATTTGAGTCTTTTCTTTCTGTTCGTTTCGTAATCTTGAAATATCATTTCACCTAAACCACGCAAACCTGTATAGAAGGCTTTCCCTTGATTTGCCTCCGTAAACTTATCTACAAATTGTTGGAGATATGAATCACGGGCAATCATAAACGTAGTGATAGGTATATGTAATTTTCTGGCTTGAGCCGCTTGTGTGTAACATTTTTCAGTTACATAAGGGTCAAGTCCATTACTGTTCATGTAATACGTACCGTCTTTTTCCCGAACACAGCTCGGTTTTCCGTCGGTAATCATAAATATCTGTTTGTTGGTATTTCGCTTTCTGCGCAGAATATCCATCGCTAATTGTAGTCCAGCCACCGTATTTGTGTGATATGGACCCACTTTTAAGTAGGGGATATCTTTGATCGAAATGCTCCAAGCATCGTTTCCGAAAACCAAAATGTCAATCGTGTCTTTGGGATAGCGAGTAGTTATTAATTCTGCTAATGCCATAGCCACTTTTTTCGCTGGCGTGATTCGATCTTCGCCATATAAAATCATGGAGTGGCTAATGTCGATCATCAAGACCGTACTCATTTGAGATTTGAACTGCGTATCCTCTACCACTAAATCTTCTTCTGTCAGTTCAAATTCGCCTATTCCGTGATTAATTTGAGCATTCTTTAAACTTTCTGTTAGGGATATTTTTTCTAAACTATCTCCAAAATGATAGGATCTAAATTCACCTGTCAATTCATCCCCTTGACCGGATGCTTTGGTTTTGTGATTGCCCGCTCCACTTTTATTGAGGTTTCCAAAGATGTTCTCTAAGGCAGTTTGTCGGATGGCTCGTTCGGTTTTGGCTGTAATTCCTATCCCAGATCCTCCATTTTCATCGATCTCTTCACGGATGTAGCCTTTGGCTTTTAGGTCTTCAATGAAATCCTCGATGGTGTAATTTTCATCCGTTAGCTCATATTCCTTGTCTAATTCCCGCAACCAATCTATTGCTTCATCAAAATCACCAGAGGTATGTGTAATTAGTTCTTTGAAAATCCCAAAGAGTTTATCAAATGGGGAAATGCTTTTTTCCTCAAATTCTTTAAAGTAAAACCCTTTTTTGCTAGCTGTGCTCATGATCTTCCTAACTCTATATGACCTAAATTTGTTCAAATAAAGCAGAATTTATGCCATAAAAAAAGGCGCTCATTTTGTGAGCACCTTTTTTATAAAATTTGTCCGAAATTAAATTCCAAATGCAGATTTTACTGCATCCACGTAGTCTAATTTTTCCCACGTAAACAATTCCACTTCTTTCGTTACTTTTTGTCCGCCTGGGCCGTTGAATGTTTTTGTTACGACTTCGTTCTTGCGTCCCATGTGTCCATAAGCAGCTGTTTCAGAATAAATTGGGTTACGTAATTTCAAACGTTGTTCAATGAAATAAGGGCGCATGTCGAAAATGGCTTCAACTTTACGAGCAATCTCTCCATCTGTCAAGTTCACTTTTGCTGTACCATAAGTATCGATGAACAAACCGCAAGGTTTTGCTACACCAATGGCATAAGACACTTGCACCAATACTTGGTCACATAAACCTGCAGCAACTAAGTTTTTAGCAATATGACGCGTTGCATAGGCTGCAGAGCGGTCTACTTTAGATGGATCTTTACCTGAGAATGCACCACCACCGTGAGCACCTTTTCCGCCATAAGTATCTACAATAATTTTACGACCTGTTAATCCTGTATCTCCGTGTGGACCACCGATCACAAATTTACCTGTTGGGTTAATGTGATAGGTAATCGCATCATTGAATAAAGCTTGCAATTCTGGCTTTAATTTCGCCATCACACGCGGAATAACGATTTCTACGATGTCTTTTTTGATTTTTGCCAACATCTCCGCCTCGCTAGCGAAGTCATCATGTTGCGTTGACACCACAATCGTATCGATACGTTGAGGTGTATGATCGTCGCTGTATTCAATCGTTACTTGAGATTTGGCATCTGGACGTAAATAGCCAATTAAGTTTGGCTCATTGTTACGGATATAAGATAATTCTTGAAGAATTTTATGTGCCAAATCCAATGCCAATGGCATGTAATTATCTGTTTCTTTAGTCGCAAAACCAAACATCATACCTTGGTCTCCTGCACCTTGTTCTTCTGGCTTCGCACGGTCAACACCTTGGTTAATGTCAGCCGATTGCTCATGAATAGCAGATAAGATACCACATGAGTTCGCTTCAAACATATATTCAGCTTTCGTATATCCGATTTTACGGATTACTTCACGTGTAATAGCTTGTACGTCCAAATAAGTAGTCGTATTTACTTCACCCGCTAAAACAACTTGTCCAGTTGTAACCAAGGTTTCACAAGCAACTTTAGAAGTTGGGTCAAAGGCCATGAAATGGTCGATCAACGCATCTGAAATTTGGTCAGCTACTTTATCGGGATGTCCCTCGGATACTGACTCTGAAGTAAATAAATAAGCCATTGGGTATTGTTTGTTAGATTTAAAAACGTGCAAATTTAAGATTTATATTCGGGCAAGGCAATCATTTTTTAGGAAAAGGTATGCTAGCTAATGCAATTTTAAACGCGGCCATCATAAATGGTCGAGTAGGTACGCTGGTCATTAATTTTAAGTCTTCCCAAATCGAAGTCTGCTCTTCTAAAAACCTCAAAATGATCTGTGGTTTGTTTTTTTGAAAGAGCAATTCAAAAACCCGATTACCTTTTATTTTTTGGTCTATCAAAACTTGCAGAAATACACGATCCATCCATTTTTTAAATGGTTTAGTCTCGTTTACCGTCTGTTCTAATTTTTGATTTGCCAGATTGTCCACAAGCGTTTTTAATTTACGTTGTGTTCGTAAGAAACTATAGCCGGTTGTTGCTTTTACAAAGCCTCCTGATGTACCTATCTGAATGATTTTTGAATATAAATTTTGAGGTTCAGCCTCTGACAAGGTCATGGGAATAATTCCCGATTCCTCTTCTAGAATCAAATAATCATCATCCCCTAAGCCATAAGCACCGAATAAATAGGCTTTGATTTGGTCCAAATAATGCTGCTTGTCCTTTAATTCACCCGAAAAATAGGTATGCTCAAAAAGTGCAATTCGATTCGATGTAGGTAGCACATACATAAACTCGCAAACAGGTGTATGCGCTATCCGAAAATCAAATAAATGGGCTGATTCCGGATCAAATATGGGGAAGTTGGACTCTATGGTAAGGCCTACAAAATGTTGTTTTAAATGCTTGGGGTTGGCTAATTCACAAGGATAAGCGGAAACACTATCAAAGATTTTTTCGGTGGCGATAAATTCCCCTGCTTCTGTTTGAACAATGGCATTTCGCCCCGCATATGTCAATCCGGTGACCTTAGTCTGAATAAATTGAATTTTCGGATTTTGCTTTAATTCGGCAATTACATAAGCGTACCAATGGTCACTTTGAATTTTTCGATAGCTAAATGGAAGTATCGAAAAATGGTCATTTCGATTATCAAATGAATGAAACCAGAGTTTATTCCAGCTATGTTCAACCACGTTATCGAATGTTTCATTCTGGTCTGACCAGTAACACCAAGTCTTATCCCTTATGTTTTTAACGGACTGATCAATAATCAGGAGTGAGTCAAAAGGAACTTGGCTTCGATTAAGGTAATAGGCCAAAGACAATCCAGCCATACCACCACCTGAAAGGATATAGGTGAAAGATGTCTGATTATTCATTGGCAAATCGCTCATTTAAATGTGTTTTTCTGCGTGGTAACTCGATCGCACCAAGGCACCTGATTCGACATAGGCTAATCCGCGCTTCAATCCTTCTTCTTTGTACATTGCAAAAGTTTCTGGATGAATCCATTCAATAACCTCATGGTGCATTTTTGTAGGTTGTAAATATTGACCCAATGTCAATACATCTAAACCGTTTTCCACTAAATCATCCATCGCTTGAAAGACTTCATCTTGCGTTTCTCCTAATCCTAGCATGATGCCCGATTTATTACGCTTCCCAAATTCCTTTGTACGTTTGATTTGTTCTAAACTACGCTCATATTTAGCTTGTGGTCGTACATAACGATAAAGTCGAGCAACCGTTTCCATGTTATGTGAAACAACTTCCTGGCCTCCCTCAATCATGCGAATTAGGGCGTCCCAGTTAGCTTTTACATCTGGAATTAACGTTTCGATGGTCACCGAAGGTGTCGTTTCTTTCACCGCGCGAACCGTTTGATACCAAATTTCAGCGCCTTTATCTTTTAATTCATCCCGGTTTACAGACGTGATAACCGCATGTTTTACTTGCATCAATTGTATTGCTTCTGCTACACGTCTTGGTTCATCTTCGTCATATTCCTGAGGCCTTCCTGTGGCAACCGCACAGAATGTACAAGAACGTGTACAAACATTTCCTAAAATCATGAATGTAGCCGTTCCTTCGCCCCAGCATTCGCCCATGTTTGGGCAATTACCTGATTGGCAAATGGTGTGTAATTTATATTCATCGACCAATTTGCGGACCTTTGAATATTTTTCTCCAATAGGTAATTTGACACGTAACCAATCCGGTTTACGGTTCGAGGCAGCTGGGTTAATTTGAGGTAATTCAATCATCTTTTAGGCGTTAATTCGTGTGTTTTCCCATAGAAAAACTTATGTAACCAGTCGTATAAACTTGCCGACCGCTCAATTGGTTTAATATCTCAATCGGTTTAGTGAAATAATCCACAATAAAGCCAATTTCAATGCCAATATTATTCTGTTTTAATGTCTCAATTTCCATATTGACAGCTGTTTTAACGTGCCAACCTGGTATAATTTGGGATTCATTTAATCCTTTCCAAAGGCTACTCTCGCCCATAATGAACACCTTTTTGTAACTGTTGTCCAGGGTTTTTGCTAATGGTACTTCAGCGGTTCCTTGTAATCCGTTATCATATGATATTTCAACATAATAAGGCTTTTGGATTCCCATGCTAGGACCTGTCGAAATCATTCCTAAAAGTTTCTGTCCACCTTCCGTTGATTTTTGCAAGAGTGTCCATTGGCGTCCATAGGATGGTCGAACGACAAATAATTGATTTAATTTCCCTTCCACATGAGTACGCCCATTGTAAGTATAAGGCGAATCGAATTCTCTGTAATCATTCAATACCGCAGCTTCTAGCTCGATAAAGTTCTTATTTTCTTTAATTCCCCAAGGTTTTCTGAATTGTATTCCACCGAATATTCCTGAGTTCGTAGATGTAGAAACACCCAGTGACCAGGAACTAGTTTGCGAGGTGTTCATAGGGGTAGGTGCTTGTTTAGGCGCACTTTTCCGTTGGCCCATAACGGCCAGTGAACAGCACATAAACAAGATGATTACCCAGATTTGACGCATAGCTTAGGCTAAATGAGGCTTTAGTTCATCCATTGAAATATCCCAATGTGTGGCAGAATAGGTGCAATTTCCCTTGTCTATGACAAGAACTTGGGGCGACTGATGCTCCACATTAAATTTCTCAGCGATTAAACCTGATATCGGGCGGTAAGCAATTAAATCTAAATAAAATGCCGGTGTTTGTTCAGCATCCCATGCGCGTTCTAATCGGCTTAATGCCGTTGATGAAATCGAACAACGCGTACTGTGCTTGAAAATGACCAATGGCTTTTCTTGTGAAGCTTGAATGAGTTCATCCAATTGTTGCTCAGTCGTAAGTTGATTCCAGTTCATGGGATTGTGGCAAGTGCCGCTTATTTTGTAATTTTATCAATTCAACATCAAATTTAGTAAAAACTTGAGAGTTTGGCTGTATTCTTTTGCCTTGTTTTTATATCGCCAAACCATGGGTCTGGCTGCATTGTTTCACCCTAAAGCCAAATTGTGGCATGAGGGCCAACAAGCTGTTTGGGTGGGTTTAGAGTATGCATTTAAATCAAATATCAAACCTGTGGCTTGGATTCATACGGCTTCCATGGGTGAGTTCGAACAAGGGCGGCCTATCATTGAGGCATTCAAAAATCAATATCCTGATTATTTTATTTTGGTGACTTTTTACTCACCATCTGGTTATGAAGTTCGCAAAAACACTCCTGGCATTGATTTTGTAACTTATTTGCCATTTGATGGTATGCATTCAAGTGCCCGTTTTTTAGATCTTGTTAAGCCTCAAATTGCCTTATTTGTTAAATATGAGTTTTGGTATTTTTACCTGCAAGGCCTTAAAAAACGCGGTATTCAAACGCTATTAGTGTCCGGAATCTTCCGATCTAATCAGTCATTTTTTAAATGGTACGGTGGTTTCTTTCGAGGCATGTTGACCGCGTTTGATCATCTTTTTGTCCAAAACACCACTTCTAAAGAGTTGTTAAATTCTATCGGAATTAATCAAGTCACCGTCGCAGGTGATACGCGATTTGATCGTGTTTTAGCCAATGCGCGCAATTCAGAACCTTGGGATTTATTGGTGAAATTTGTTGATAATCAGGCTTTTGTGGTCGTGGGGTCTGCCTGGAAAGCAGATATGGATTGCATTATCCCTTTAATTAATTCCCACGCATTTCCCTTGAAATGGGTTATTGTGCCACATGAAATACATGCAGCTGAATTAAACGCATGGAAGAGTCAAATGACAGTCCCCGTCATGTTTTCGAAAGGTGAGTTTGTCGATCAAGCAGAGGTTTTAATTGTAGATGAAGTGGGCAGATTAGCCACCATGTATCGAGGTGCCACTTTTGGGTATATTGGTGGTGCATTTGGTGCTGGCTTGCACAATACGTTGGAAGCAGCAGTGTATGGGCCAACAGTCTTTTTTGGTAACAAAAATTATCAAAAATTCCATGAGGCGGTAGATTTAGTTTCACTCGGTTTAGCTTATCCCGTAGCGGATTCAGCGTCATTAGAAAAAGAGATGCGTATCATATTTGAAGACGATGATCTATTAGTGAATAAACAAGTGATGTCTCGAAACTATGTGTCATTGCAAGCGGGTGCAACAACAAGGATAATGGATTATATCGTTCAAAAACAGAAAATATATGTCGCTCAATAAAGGCTTAATCATGCGGTCTACGGGCTCTTGGTACGAAGTTCGTGCGGAATCCGGGAAGGTTTTTGCGGGCCGATTGAAAGGCAAATTCAAGTTGAAAGGACCGACCACCTCTAATCCAATTGCGGTAGGAGATTGGGTGATGTTTTCGATGGAAGACGAGGTGCATCAAACAGTTTTAATTGAGGAAATATTACCTCGTACAAATTATTTGATTCGTAAATCAGTACACAAAACAGCCCAAGGGCAGATGTTAGCCGCCAATGTTGATCAGGCTATTTTTGTCATGACGCTGAAATCTCCTAAAACATCATTGGGTTTTTTGGATCGTTTCTTAGTAACAGCCGAGGCCTTTCGGATTCCAGTGCATATTGTTTTTAACAAAATGGACTTGTTGGACGAAGAGGAGCAAGATCAAGTTTTTGAATACGCTGCTTTGTATCAGGAATTAGGATATGGCATTTTATTTACCTCAATTCCAAGGAATCAAGGTGTGGAAGAATTTAAGGCCATGTTCCAGGGTAAAGTATCATTGATTGCAGGTCATTCAGGTGTAGGGAAATCCAGTTTATTGAACATCGTTGCTCCAGATTTAAATATTAAAACAAAGGAAATTTCAGATTTTGCACAAAAGGGAGTTCATACGACAACCTATTCAACGATGTGGGAATTAAGTGCGAATACCTATTTAATAGATAGTCCAGGTATCAACGAAATGGGAATTCACGAGATTGAAAAAGAAGAATTAGCCCACTATTTTCCTGAGATGAGGGCCTTATTAGGCGCTTGCAAATTCAACAATTGTGTCCATATTTCAGAACCTGCTTGTGCGGTCATTAAGGCTGTTGAAGCAGGAGAAATTGCGCCAAGTCGCTATTTAAGTTATTTAAGTATTTTCGAAAATGAAGACAACAGACGGTAATTTATGGGGGGTAGATTTAGGGGGTACTAGATCGACAAGATCCGACGCGCGTGATCGTTCGCAAACGAATCGATACGGAGGCATCTAAAGGTTATACTCATATTTTACATCAAGTAAAACGATTGGTAAATGAAGTCGCGAAGGAATTAGGAGAGCAACCTATGCAAGTAGGATTTGCGACGCCAGGAGTATTAGATCCGCGCACTCAAACCATGAAAAATTGCAACACGGTCTGTATGAATGGTCAAGCGATGGCATCAGATTTGGCTGCTATTTTAGGTTGTGAGGTTTCGCTTGCCAATGACGCGAATTGCTTTGCACTAGCAGAAACCCATTTAGGTGTTGTTTTGGACGTCCACCCCGGTGCCGAAATTGTATTTGGAGTGATCATGGGAACGGGTGTTGGTGGTGGATTAGTGGCCCATGGAAAAGTCGTTAAAGGAGTACATGGAATCGGTGGTGAGTGGGGGCATAATATTCTTGAAGAGGACGGCGATCCTTGTTATTGTGGAAAAGCTGGATGTGTTGAACATGTGATTTCGGGGCCAGCGCTGGAGCTTTATTATTTGCGTCAGTCTGGGCAGTCGAAACGTATGCCTCAAATTATGGAAGCCTATTGGGCTAAAAATGATCCTATCGCCATAGCTACCCGTGCCATTTCAACTTTAATCAATGTGCTAGACCCCGATGTCATCGTTATCGGCGGAGGAGTGGGAAATATAGATTTACTCTACACGGAAGGCTACGAACGAATTAAGAAATACATCTTTAATTCCGGCGAAGTAAATACGCCGATTGTTAAGCCAAAGTTAGGAGATAGTGCAGGTGTTTTTGGAGCTTCTATGTTGTTCGCTTAGACTTTCAAGAACCATTTGCGTTTATAGCATATGTAGCATAAAGACCAACAAACCAGAACGAAGGAAATCGCAAAGGCTAGTGATCCATTGAATTTCCCAAATACAGGTTCGAAAATATGCCAATACAGCCAAGTACTTAACGAAGTCGTACCAGAACCTTCTGGCATTTCAATATGGTCCATTTGAATCGCTAAAACTTCAGAAATAGCATAGGCTAAAATAGAATTAGTACCGAATACCAGGAAGAAGGTATTAGCGAAATGTCTTTCTTTTACCTCAATCCACCAATTGAGTAATCCGATTAAAATAAAATCAATCCCTGCGCATAGGAGTACAAATGAACTAGTCCACAATTTTTTGTTGATTGGGAAGGTTTTGTCCCAAATTATGGCCAGCACAATTAATCCTATTCCATATACCAATAAACCGGTCAATGCGGGTTTTTGTGCATCCCGTTGTTTTTCCAAATACAAACTAACTTGATATCCAAATAAGCAGGTACTCAACGCTGGTAATGTGCTCAAAAAGCCTTCTGGGTCAAATGGGATGCCATTTCCGTGGTACAGGTGCGTTGGCCCAAATAAGAATAAATCCAATTTTCGAACAGCGTTTGTGCCTAATTCATACGCAACACCCGTGTCTCCAAAAATGGCTAATATAGCCCAATAAGCTAGCAGGAAGGTGATATTGATAGGTGTCAACCAGCGTGAAGGGACACTCAAGGTTATAAATGAAATAGCACAATAAGAGAGCGCAATACGTGGCAATACGTTTAAAAAACGCATATTGGTAAACGTGAAATCAATGAAAGGAAAATAAAATATCACATAATTGATCACAAATAAGAGCAAAGTCCTTTTTAAGATTTTTGTACGAACAACCGGCGTCAAGGTGTAGTTAAATCCTTTAAATGAAAAGCGCATGGCCACCCCAACCATAAATAGAAAAGTAGGAAATACTAAGTCGGTGGGCGTAAATCCGTGCCAAGCGGCATGCTTTAGTGGGCCGTATGTAAATGTACCATTACCGGATGTATTAACTAAGATCATGGCAGCTAAAGTAATGCCACGAAGGATGTCTAACGAGAGAAAACGAGATTTCATTCTTATAGGTTTAGAAGCATTGGAATCAATTTAGATTGATTTCCAATCGTAAATCTAAAATAATATTTTCCAGAAACGAAAGGCGCTACATAAAAATCAAATTCAGCTTGTTGGAAGCTAAGTGTTTGTACAATAGCCCCTTGTGCGTTTATAATTTCCAGTTTGCCAGCCGTGTTTTGACCAGTATTTACCTGAATTTTTTGACCCAATGAAACAGGATTTGGATATACCTGTATGCCGATATGGTCAGGTTCATTTCCTAAAATAGGACTTATTAGTTGGCTTGCTCGGTCGAAATGAGGAATGCCATATCCGAGTAATTGATCTGGTTTTAAGGCCTGACTACCTGATTTTAGTATGATTTGGATGATTTCTTGTGCTGTTTTTTGTGGGTTTCCTTGCATAAGTCCCGCGACAAAACCTGCCATTAAGGGTGCCGAAAAGGATGTTCCGCTCAGTGAACCAATCGCTCCAGAAGGAAGTCCAGTAACCGTTGCTAAACCCATAGCCGCTACGTCTGGTTTTATGCGCAAATCTGAAGAAGGGCCTATGGAACTAAAGGAAGCTCGTAGTCCGGTTCGGTCTACAGCCCCAACGCTCAATATGGAATCTGCATCAGCAGGTGCCGTAATGTATTTCCATGAATCGTTTCCCTGATTTCCTGCAGATATGGTACAAATTATTCCTTTGCTTGCTGCCCAGGATGCCGCTTTTGAAACTAAAGTTGACCGACCATTCATATCAGCATATGTGTGATCGTAATTGCTATTATCAAACTCCGAATAACCTAAAGATGAGGTGATGATGTCTGTCCCTAAGCTGTCAGCCCATTCTGCCCCGCGCATCCAATTAGCTTCTTCAACCAATAATTCATGGTCACTTTCCTCCGTTTGGGCAATCGCGAATTGTGCTTGG
>JBEDFG010000021.1:0-11439 GCA_041175285.1 Bacteroidota bacterium
CGGCCTGGTTGGTGGCATTATATCTTTCACTTCCCGATGCTGATGCTTGGTCAAACTGGTTTCAGGGATATGTTGATGGGGAATCAAAAGCGGATCACGCCATTATGTCGGCATTTTTTGTCATCTGGTTCGTGTTATCAATTTACAGTTTTACACACAAACTTTCTTTAATTCCTGTTTTGGGATTGTTGGTCAATTTATATCTAATGACTCAAATGGGCGCGACTAATTGGGAGCGCTTCTTTTACTGGTGTTTAGCTGGGGTAGTTATTTATTTTGGATATAGTTATCGTAAGAGTAAACTAGCTAAATAGACGTCGGACGTTAGACTTTAGACGTTAGATTTTTTATAATAACCTCGTAATTGTAAAATTTTCGATCAGTACAAAGTCTAACGTCTAAAGTCTAGCCACCCTTGTCTAAAGTCTAACGTCTAGCGTCCAACGTCTAAAGAGGTCTATTCTTCTCTTCTTCCGCCTAATAAATTAAGGTAATAAAGTAATTGGGCTAACATGCCTAAAGCAGCAACTACGTAAGTCATGGCTGCCCACCAAAGTGCATCTTTTGACATACTGTATTCAGCCGGGGTGACAATATTATTTGCTTTGATCCAGGCTAGCGCACGATTGGATGCATCGAATTCCACCGGAAGTGTCACGAAACTAAAGAGTGTTGCCATGGCAAAAAGGAGCACACCGATTTGCAATACGGTTGTATTTCCTGTAGAATAAAGCAGCATCATGCCTCCCATTAATAATAGCGGCATAAAACCATTGGCAAAATTCAGCATAGGCACCATCGCGCTACGGAATTGTAAAAAGCTATAGGCTCGGGCATGCTGAACGGCGTGTCCACATTCGTGAGCTGCAACTGCAGCTGCCGCGGCATTTCTGCCGTGAAATACATCGGCACTTAAATTGACGGTTTTGTCTGCAGGATTGTAATGATCTGTTAACTGACCATCTACTGTAATAACACGTACATCAGTGATTCCGTGATCAGCAAGCATACGATTGGCAATTTCTTCACCTGATAGATTACTTTGAAGGCTTTGTTCTGAATACGTTTTAAACTTGGATTTTAAGCGCCATGAAATAAGCATGCCTAGTACACCAAAAATAATCGCAATGAAATACATAGTTTTATTGTTTAAGTTTTTGAATAATTCCTGTGGTTGAATAACTCGGGACTAATGGTATCGTTTTTACCTGACCACCAGCTGCAATAACTTCTTTGGCTCCTACAATTGTTTCGATGGAGTAATCATCACCTTTGACTAAAATGTCAGGCAATAATTCATTGATTAATTCCAAAGGAGTTTCTTCATTGAAAACGATAACAAGGTCTACAAATTGTAAGGAAGCTATAATTCGTGCACGCGCATATTCGTTATTAACGGGGCGTTCAGGACCTTTTAGTGTTCTAACCGAGGCATCTGAATTTACGGCAACGATCATTTTTGTGCCAGTTAGACGTGCTTTTTCAAGGTAATCTACATGCCCTAGATGCAAAATGTCAAAGCATCCATTGGTAAAAACGACTTGTTCAGATTGCAATTTCCATGCACCTCTTCGTTGAATGGCTTCTGATAGTTCACAAATTTTATCACTTGTTTGAATTGGCATCTTTCTTGGATAGAAATAGAGTTAATAGGAAACTTAATCCGCCCAATAACAAGATGAGGGCCATTTGGGTTCCGTGAAAAAATGTAGCTAATAAGGTAGCTTCCTTGATGGGTATTAAGTAAAACCCAAGAGCGGAGGCGACTAAACTATGATATGCTCCGATGCCACCTTGCGTAGGAGTAGCCATGCCAAAAGTGCCCATGACAAGCACCGTTAATGCTGCCGACAATCCTAAGTTGGCACTTATCGGAAAAGCCAAAAATAGGGTATAGGTATTAACAAAATAGGCAATCCAGATTGCGATCGAATAAAAAATGAATTTACCCGGCTGGCTTACTTCTTGTATACTGCTAATGCCCAGCACCCAGCCTTGGATTTTTTTTCCGATTGTTGAATTTGTCGTAAATCTATCCCAAAGGCCTAATAATGCACCTTTTTTAACCCAGAGTAGGGCCATCACTGCTATGGCCCCGCTCGCTAATCCTGCTAACGTAAGTGCTGAAGGTATCTTGAAATTTGGAAATAAGAATTGTTGCATCGGTTTCCATTCAACGAAGAAAGTTAGGCCTACGAGTAATAAAAGACCTAATGTATCTATAATTCGCTCTGTGATCACTGTTCCAAATGATTTTTCAAAAGGGATGTCGGCTGTCTTCTTTAGAGACCCACATCGAGAAACTTCGCCCATGCGCGGGACAAGGAAATTGGCAAAATATCCAATTAATACGGCCGATAAAGTACGTGTGGTTCCTGGGTAATAGTGCATGGCACCCAGTAATTGTTCCCAACGCAAGGCCCGAAAAATATGCGAAATCAAGGCAATTAATAAAGAAATGCCCACCCAAGTGTAGTTGGCCTGCTGAAAAGTAACATATATATCATTCCATCGTAAATCACTTTTGTTTATGGCCCAGTAGAGCAATGCAGCAGCTAGTAGGGTTGAGAAGGCGTATTTGAGGATAGATTTGATCATTAGGGCTTTGTGAATTCGATAACAAATGGCAAAATAAAGACCTTTAGTGAATTAATGATGCGGATTTCCGATTAATTTTTTATATTTTTGCATTTGTTTTTTGGGATAAAATCCCCTAACTAATTTTAGCATGTCTAAATTACGTATTCTTTACGTTTCCAGCGAGGTAGATCCGTTCCTCAATACTTCCAAAATTGCTGATTTTGTGCGCGCGTTACCTACTGCTATGCAAGAGCGTGGTATGGAAATTCGTATTTTGGTGCCTCGATTTGGCTCAATTAACGAACGCAAAAATCGTTTACATGAAGTGGTTCGACTATCAGGAATTACGATTCCGATGGGAGATGAAGAGAAGCCATTAACTATTAAAGTAGCAAGTATTCCTGCCGCTAAATTGCAGGTTTATTTTATTGATAATGAGGATTATTTCCAACGGAAATATGTGTTAACTGACAAGGAAGATGCATTTTACCCAGATAATCACGAGCGTGCTATTTTCTTTTGTAAAGGAGCATTAGAAACTGTTGTCAAATTAGGTTGGTCGCCAGATGTTATACATTGCAACGATTGGATGTCTAGTTTGGTGCCGATGTATATTTCTACTTATTATCGCAGTCACCCGATTTTCAAGGATTCAAAAACTATTTTCTCGCCACACAATTCTAGCTTTGATTTTACGTTTTCATCCGAAGATTTGAAAGATAAAGTGAAAATTGGCGACATGGATGATTCTGAATTATCTAGTTTGCAGACAGCAGATTATGCTGCATTTATTAAAATTGGGGCAGAGTTTGCCGACAAAATTGTATCCTTAGAAAATGCGGATAATTCCCGCATTCAAACGATAATTGATGAATATCAAGATAAAACCTTCCAAAATATTGCCGAAAATGACCTCGATTTCTTCGAAAAAGCCTACATCGAATTGGCTGGCAATTAAATGGTTGGGAATTATTTCCCTATTTCTTGCTTCATGTGATACACCCAAGGAAATCGGTGCTGATTTATTTAGCGTCGAAGTCGGGTTGAATTATACAGATACGTTGAAAGTGGAATCTGCGACGGTCCTTGTTGATTCTATTCAGACCGGAGCAAACAATACTTTTTTGTTGGGATCTTATCAGCATCCTGAACTGGGAACATTTCAATCTTCGATATTCGCCCAGATTTCGAATGCGGATACGTTATACTCAACGAGTACTTCAATCATGGATTCTGTTCGAATGAGTTTAGTTTACTCAGGATATCAGGGTGATACATTACAACCACAAACTATTTCAATTTATAAATTGAAAGATAGTTTGAGTCTTTCTGCTACTTATTTTACGAATTCGAGTTTGCCATATGATGCAACTCCAGTAGCGACGCATACCTTTAAACCTCGCGTAATTAAAACACGTGCAGCTAATGGTGATTCAACAAAATTAGATACGCTCTCTTTTAGAATGTCTGCTGCGTTGGGTAATGAATTGATTAAAAATTATTCTGACAAGACATTGTCAGGAGGAGGAAAAACATTCCGGGCTACTTTCCCTGGTTTCTATATTAAATCTACAAGTGCCGCCAAGGCAGCATTATTAGGCTTTTCTCCAAGTTATTCTCGCATGACCTTACATTGGCACAATCCTGGAGATACGACTAAGTATTACTTGAATTATTATTTCAGCTTGTCTAATGCGCTTTCTACGGAGGTTCAAGCTAGGTTCAATAAGTATCAAATCACAAAGACTGGGGCTTTAGCTGCGTTGGTTAAGCCTGGCGATGTTGTTCCTTCAACAAAGACAAATAACACCACTTATGTCCAATCAGGTTCTGGTATTGTTACGCGAATTAAATTTCCAACTTTGTTGAATTTGAAGGGAAAGAATAATGTAGCAGTTAATAAAGCGGAATTGATTCTTTCGGGCGTAGATGGATTAGAATTAAATAATACATTAGGTCAATTAAGTTTGATTCAAGTGGATGGTAATAACAAGCCTTTGCGAAATTCATACGGCTTAGCTTATGTTATTTCTGAAGGCGGATCTGGAATTCAAACGGCTAATTATAGTAGTTCATTTAATTCCTACACGTTCAATGTAACCACCGAATTGCAATCTATTTTGGCCGGTCGTAAATCTAATTCGGGTTATTTGTTGACACCTTCCTTAGCAAGTACGTCAACTGGCCTAACTAAAATGGTCAGTGAAAGTGCTCGTTTTGTGCCATTGAATGCACTTAAAGCTAGATTGCGCATTTATTATTCCTATATTGCCAAATAAACTTTCGGCAACATGTCTGATTCATTTACTGACTTACGTGTAAGTTTAGTTCAAACCGATTTAGTTTGGGATAGTCCTTCATCCAATTTGGCTAATTTGGAGGAACAAATGATTCAATTAGTTGGCTTAACCGACTTAATTATCCTTCCAGAAATGTTTACCACTGGATTTAGTATGTCGACAGCACATGCCGAGATTCCCAATGGTCAGAGTACGCAATGGATGAAAATGCAAGCCAAGCGGATCGATTCACTTATTGTCGGAAGTCTAAAAATCAAAGAAAAATACGGTTTAGTCAATCGCTTGATTGTCGCTTTTCCCGACGGGTCTATTCAGACCTACGATAAAAAACATTTGTTCCGAATGGGGAACGAACATGAAGTTTATCAGCCAGGTGTTGAAAAGTTAATCTTTAATTATAAAGGTTGGCGTATCGCTCCGTTTATTTGTTACGATTTGCGATTCCCAGTATGGTCCAGAAATGTTGATTTGGGATATGATCTCGCTATTTATGTAGCTAATTGGCCAGCAGCAAGAACACATGCTTGGGATATTATGTTGAAAGCGAGAGCTATTGAAAACTTGGCTTATGTGGCTGGTGTGAATCGAATAGGTGTTGATGGCAATGCGCTGGCTTACGATGGACATTCGGCCTTAATTTCATTCAAAGGTGAAGAGTTAACCGAAATTGGAACTTCTGCTACGATCAAACAGGCCAGTCTACATCTCGATAAATTACGTTCTTTCAGGGAAGCATTCCCTGCACACTTAGACGCGGATTCTTTTCAGCTTATTTAGTTTTATCTTGAAAAAAGGCGGTCAATCCGCCTGGATATGACTTAGCTTCTTGGATACTACAATCGGCCATTAATTTCCCTCTATTAATAAGTAAAATTCGATCACATATACTTTCTACTTCACCTAATAAATGGCTTGAGAATAAGATCGTTTTATTTGATTTTAGGGAAAGAATTAAATTTCGGATTTCCTCCATTTGATTTGGATCCAATCCGCTAGTCGGTTCATCTAGAATCAATATGTTCGGGTTATGGAATATTGCTTGAGCAATGCCTACGCGTTGTTGGTATCCTTTCGATAATTCACCTATTTTCTTGTTTTGTTCACGTGTAAGACCAACGGCCTCAATCACTTCTTGGATTCTTTTGGAACATGCATCAGAAGTGAAACCATGTAATTTCCCAATGAAAGCTAAAAATTCCTTGACATACATATCTGGGTAAACCGGATTGTTCTCTGCCAAATAACCTATTTGTCTTTTTAGTGCAATCGAATCAGATTGTGCTTCAATACCTTGAATGCTAGCTGTTCCTTCGGAAGGATTTAAGAGGCCAACAAGCATTTTTAGCGTACTTGATTTTCCTGCGCCATTAGGTCCTAAAAATCCAATGATTTCACCAGGTTGTGCTTGAAAACTCAAACCTTGTACGGCCCACTGTTGGCCATATTTTTTACCTAAATTAGAAACATGAATGGGCATAGCTGCTGGGGCATATTTTATCTGACAAAGGTAGGAAAATGGGAACTAATTCTGATTACCTTTGTGTTTTCGTTTCAAAAATCAAATTCATGCAAGAGGAAAGTATACGTTTAGATCGTATTGAGGATGCCATTGAGGACATTCGTCAGGGTAAGATGATTATAGTTGCGGATGATGAAAATCGCGAAAATGAAGGAGATTTGATTTGTGCCTCGGAGGCAGTTACGCCTGAAATTGTCAATTTCATGATTCGTGAAGCACGTGGTTTAATGTGCGTTTCTTTGACAAATGAGCGTTGTGCTGAATTGGGACTTGAGATGATGGTAGATCAGAATACTACCTCACATGAAACTCCTTTCACGGTTTCCGTTGATTTATTGGGCCATGGATGTACAACGGGAATTTCAGCTCAAGATCGATCTAAAACGATTCAAGCTTTAGTAGATCCGGCTACGAAGCCAACAGACTTAGGCCGACCAGGTCACATTTTTCCATTAAAAAGTAGATCAGAAGGAGTTTTGCGCCGGACAGGCCATACAGAAGCTTCCATGGATTTTGCTAAGTTGGCAGGTTTCAAACCCTCAGGTGTATTAATTGAGATACTTAATGAAGATGGGTCCATGGCACGCTTACCTGATTTGCGTAAAATTGCCGATAAATTTGATCTTAAATTAGTTACCATAAAGGATTTAATCGAGTATCGATTGAATACGGAATCGTTGATTCAGCGCGAGATTGGTGTGGATATGCCGACTGAGTGGGGCCATTTTGATCTCATAGCCTTCAAGCAAAAAAATACAGGAGACACGCATTTAGCTTTAATTAAAGGTACTTGGGAAAAAGATGAACCTGTATTAGTTCGTGTTCATAGTTCTTGTGTAACAGGTGATATTTTTGGGTCTTGTCGGTGCGATTGTGGTGGTCAACTTCATAAAGCCATGGAAATGGTTGAAAAGGCTGGGAAAGGGGTTGTTTTATATATGTTTCAAGAGGGTCGCGGAATTGGCTTATTGAATAAATTGAAGGCTTACAAGCTGCAAGAATTGGGTCGCGATACCGTGGAAGCAAATTTAGAATTAGGATTTGCGATGGATGAGCGTGATTATGGGGTAGGAGCTCAGATTTTGCGTGATCTGGGTGTGCATAAAATTCGACTGATATCGAATAACCCTAAGAAGCGTGCTGGACTGTTAGGTTATGGATTGGAGATCGTTGAAAGTCTTCCGATTGAGATTCCGTCTAATCCACATAATGAAGCGTATTTGACTACTAAACGAGATAAAATGGGTCATACTATTTTAAAATCTTAACAAAAAAGGCTCCCGTCGGGAGCCTTTTTTGTTCTTAGTTATTTCCAAGTATGATGGGAGTTTGTTTTCCTCCTCCCATGATAATCACTTTGGTATTGGGTGATTTAGCTAATTCTTTTTGAGCGATGATTGCCTCATATTGTAATTGCTTTTCACTTAGGCCGGTTGAAAGAATCTTTTGATAATCCGCGATACCTTGTGCTTCTACACGCTTACGTTCCGCTTCTTGCTTTTCCTTCTGAAGCACAAACTGCATTTTTTGGGCATCTTGTTCGGCATTAATTTTAGACTCAATGGTTTGCTTGACCGAGTTGGGTAAATTGATATTGCGAATTAATAATTGCTCTAGTACTAAGCCACGCTTTTTGAAGTTTTTTTCAATATCCGCATAAATTCTTCCTTGAAATTCATTTCGCTTTAATGAGTATAAACCTACCGCATCATAATAGACCGCATTATCTCGGATCATAGTACGTGTAATTGGACGAACAATTTTGTCTCGGTAATCTTCTCCAATTTCTTTTAGAATGCGAGGAGTTTCAGAGGGTAAAATGCGGTAAAGCACAGTAAGGTCTACGATAACTTCAAGTCCATCCGCAGTTAATACGCGAATGGCATCATCACCAGTCCGATCGCCTTCGTCATGCACTGCCGACATCGTATAGTTTTGTGTTTTGGTGTCGAAGATAGTAACCGTAGCTAGCGGATTCACAAAATTTAATCCACTCGTAAGTGTTTGATTTTGAACTTTACCGAAGATACTCTGCACGCCTACTTCACCTGCATTTACCTGTTTAATGACTGAGCTAGAAAGTCCTAGTACGAATAAAGCAATGGCTGCAAAGCGTAAAGGATTAGCATACTTTGAGAAAATAAAATTAGGGTTTGCGATGACGCGGCTGGCTACAAATAGAACGATGCCGATGAATACGAAAAACATACAATTATAAATTTAAGTTTTGTCTCTGAGAGAACGCAATAGTACAACTAAATTTGCAAATAAAATAGGGTGAAAAGCAGATAATAAGTTTCCTGGATACTTATTTTGCCAACAATAAATTGGCAAAAAATCCCTAATTTTGAACATGATTGAGATCAAAAATATTCATAAGGAATTTGATGGCCGCGTCGTTTTAGATGATATTAATGCTGTTTTTAAACAGGGTAAAGTTAATATGGTGATCGGAGGTAGTGGAACTGGAAAGTCGGTCCTTTTGAAATGTATGATTGGTATTTTGTCGCCCGAGCAAGGTGAAGTTTTATATGATGGCCGCGATTTTATTAAATCGGATCTAGATCAAGTAAAGGAAATCAGAAGAGAAATGGGTGTTTTATTTCAAGGAGGTGCCCTTTTTGACTCCAAGACGGTATTGGAAAACGTGCGTTTTCCTTTAGATACATTGACCTCTCAAACCATTGAAGAAAAGAATGCGCAAGCCATGTTGTGTTTGCAACGAGTTGGATTAGAAGCATCTGCTCATCAAATGCCCTCCGATATTTCAGGTGGAATGAAGAAACGGGTTGGTATTGCTCGTGCGATTGTCATGAATCCCAAATACCTGTTCTGTGACGAACCTAACTCGGGGTTAGATCCTTTAACGGCTGTTAAGATTGATTTATTGATTCAAGAGATTACGAAAGAATTCAATATGACCACCATTGTCATTTCGCATGATATGAATTCGGTGATGCGCATGGGTGAATATATAATGTTTTTAAAAGAAGGTCATAAAGTTTGGGAAGGTAGTAATGAGACGTTACTAGAGACGAATTTACCTGACTTGCAAGAATTTTTATCTACGAAATTAACCTAGTATGCCTCAAATTTATTCGGCACCTCGTGTGTTAGAAAACGTATCTTTAAAGCCATTCAATACCTTTGGTATCGACGTTTCTGCGCGCTATTTTGTTGAAATTAAACATTTGCAAGAGTACGTACAGTTGGTTCGTGAACAAAATTATGTGCATGTAACACACTTATTTGTAGGTGGAGGTAGTAATTTATTATTGACTCAAGATGTTGATGCTTTAGTTGTCAAAGTTGCATTTGAAGGCATTGAAGTTATAGATGAATCGGATGACTTTGTGCTGGTGAAGGCTGGGGCTGGAGTGGTTTGGCATGATTTTGTACAATATACCGTTGACCATCTTTGGGCCGGTTTAGAGAATTTGTCACTTATCCCTGGGACTGTGGGCGCTGCGCCCATGCAAAATATTGGCGCTTATGGGGTAGAAATCAAAGATACGTTTGATTCTTTAGAGGCTTTGAATTTGGAATCCTTGGCTGTTGAGCGCTTTGATACGAAAGCTTGTCAGTTTGGTTATCGAGAAAGTTACTTTAAGCATGCGGGTAAAGGTCGTTATTTGATTGCCTCCGTTAGTTTTAAATTAGCTAAAAAGGCAGAGACTCAAACATCATATGGTGCCATAAAAGATGTTTTGGCAGCCAAAGGTATTGCAAATCCGGGGATACGAGATGTTGCTAATGCGGTGATTTCGATCCGACAAAGCAAGTTGCCTGATCCTAAAGAAATTGGTAATTCGGGTAGTTTTTTCAAGAATCCTACTGTTTCTGCTGATGAAGCAACTCGATTACAAGAAGCTTTCCCTGGAATTCCATTTTATCCTATTGTGGGCAGTACAGACGTTAAGTTTCCAGCTGGTTGGTTTATCGAGCAAGCGGGTTGGAAAGGTTATCGTTCCGGAGATGCAGGTGTACATGTGAATCAAGCACTTGTATTAGTGAATTACGGCCAGGCGACTGGTTCTCAGATTAAAGAATTATCGGAACAAATTAAAGCGTCCGTTTTAGCCAAATTTGGTGTTCCCTTGGAGACCGAAGTAAACATTATATAATATGCAATTACCTAGTTTAGCGTCCATCGGAAAAGGGCCCTTTTTTTTAATGGCAGGCAGTTGTGCGATTGAGAGCAATGATTTAGCTTTTGAGATCGCAGAACGTATCCATGGTATGACCAAATCAATGGGTATTCCTTATATTTTTAAGGGGTCTTACCGCAAGGCGAATCGGACTAAAATTGATTCATTTACAGGTATTGGTGATATAAAGGCGCTTGAAATTTTGAAGGCGGTAGGAGATCATTATGATTTGCCAACAGTTACAGATATTCATGAAAGTGGTGAAGCAGCTATGGCAGCAGCCTATGTGGATGTGCTTCAAATCCCAGCATTTTTATGCCGACAAACAGATTTGTTGGCCGCAGCCGCTCAAACAGGTAAAGCCGTTAATATCAAAAAAGGGCAGTTTATGTCGGGAGCATCGATGAAATTTGCGGTTGAAAAAGTATTGCATGAAAATCCCAATGCACCTGTCTATTTAACAGATCGTGGGAACTCTTTTGGTTACGGTGATTTAGTAGTAGATTATCGCAATTTGCCTGAAATGGCTGCATTTGGGGTGCCTGTCATCATGGATTGTACCCACTCATTACAGCGTCCAAATCAGGGAAGTGGAATTACGGGTGGCCAACCGGCTTTAATTGAAACAATAGCTAAAGCTGCCATCGCCGTCGGAGCAGATGGAATATTTATTGAGACCCATCCGAATCCTTCCATAGCCAAATCAGATGGAGCCAATATGCTTCCTTTGGATCAATTAGAGGGTTTGCTAGAGAAATTATTGAAAGTTCGCGAGGCTATTGTTTAATATTGATAGACGATTTGTCCTGTCAAATCCGTTTTATGTGAGGCCGCGATTAAGTCTAAGCCAGAACCTATCGTTTCTTTCGTGAAATATTGGGTTCTGGCTATT
>JBEDFG010000022.1:0-11338 GCA_041175285.1 Bacteroidota bacterium
GGAATGCTACGCTTGTATTTTTCTTTGGTTGCAAAGAAGGCAGCATGAGGTCCACCGAATCCCATCGGTACACCAAATCGTTGCGAACTTCCTACTACAACATCCGCACCCCATTCACCTGGAGGCGTCAATAATGTTAAGGCTAATAGATCTGCGGCAACAACGATTTGGATGTGTTGTTCTTTGGCAGCGCTGACAAAGGATGCGTAATCAAATACTTCACCGTTTGCAGCTGGATATTGTAAGACGATCCCGTAATATTTTGGATCTGTTAAGTCAATTTTGGTATGGTCTCCTACTTCGATTTCGATGCCGATTGGTTCTGCACGGGTCATCAATAAATCAATGGTTTGAGGTAGGCAAAGCGATGAAACAAAAAGTGTTTCTGCATTTCCGCGTTCCGATGGGCGCTGACCATATAACATCGTCATGGCTTCCGCGGCGGCTGTTCCTTCGTCTAATAAGGATGCATTCGCTAATTCCATGCCGGTTAGATCGATGATCATGGTTTGGTAGTTCAATAACATTTCCAAACGACCTTGTGCGATTTCAGCTTGATAAGGCGTGTAAGCCGTATACCAAGATGGATTTTCCAAGATATTACGCAAAATCACCGTAGGCGTAAATGTGTCAAAATACCCTAAGCCGATGTGGCTTTTGAATATTTTGTTTTGCCCCATTACCTGTTTGAAATCACGTAGAAATTCAAATTCAGTTTTAGGTGCTGGCAGGCGTAAGCCTTGTGCCAAACGAATTTTTTCGGGTACTGTTTGATTGATGAGTGTATTTAAATCAGCTACGCCGATCTCTTTTAACATAGCTGCTACATCGGTGGGCTCCACATTGTTGTGACGCAATGAAAAATCTTCCCGATACTTGAAATTTGGGGTCATAAAATTCGTCTGAATTTGGGTTGAAAAGCGCCACAAAAGTAATGTTTTTTTAGCGATTTATTTTTGAATCCTTAACTTCGCTTTCTTAAAATTTGTTTTGCTTCATGAAAAAATCAACAAACTATGTTTTAGCGGCCTTATTGTTCGCTAATTTAATTTCACTGGGGGCTTTTGCTCAATCAAATCCAGTGCCGTATGCCTTAACAATCAAGGCGGAGGACTTAAAAAAACACTTAACTTTTATTGCATCGGACAGTCTGAAAGGACGGAATACGGGTTCCGCTGAACAAAAGGTCGCGGCGAATTACATCGCTGATCATTTCAAGAAATCGGGCTTAGCGCCGGTGAATGGTTCTTATTTCCAAAAAGTGGATTTAGTTAATCGTTCTTGGTCGAAAGTGGCACTTTCCATTAAGGGAAAATCATATGATTATTTAGGTCAATTTATGGCGAGTGCTTTAGTTCCTGTCGCTGCGAATACGAAAGCACCGGTTGTTTTCGCCGGGTTTGGAATTCAACAGGCTGGATTTACAGATTATACTAAGTTAAATGCCAAAGGTAAATATGTATTGGCATTTGAGGGCGAGGCGAAGGATGAACAAGGGAACTATGTGTTGTCCGGAACGAAAGACCCATCTGTTTTCGGAAAAGGGGATGGTTGGAAAGAGAAATTGAAGCGTTCGCAGGCTGTGGGGGCGACGGGTTTGATCTTAATTTCTGATAAATCGGAGAAGGATTTTGGCAATCAATTACGTCAGCGTCAGGTGATGATGAAACGTTTTGGTAATGAGCGTATGGTTTTTGCGGATGAGGCTGCATCGCCTACTGAAGCGCCTGTTTTATTGATTTCATCAGCGATGGCTGCTGAGATGTTGGGTATTAGCGAAGATCAATTATTAGCATTTAAGTCATCTATTGCGGCTGCCAAAAAATCGGTCCCATCTTCGTTTAAGTCGGCACCTGTCAATTTAACGATTGAGCGTACGGAAAAACCAGTGGACACTTATAATGTGGTTGGCTACTTAGAGGGCACGGATAAGAAAGATGAATTAGTGATTTTGACAGCGCATTATGATCACATTGGTATTTCGGCTGATGGCCAAATCAATAATGGTGCAAATGATGATGGTTCGGGAACGGTGACGGTGATGGAATTAGCGGAGGCTTTTGGTAAGGCCGCTGCGGAGGGAAAACGTCCTCGTCGAAGCATTTTATTTATGACAGTAACGGGTGAGGAAAAGGGATTGTTGGGTTCTGAATATTATTCCAAGCATCCATTGTTTCCTTTGGCCAATACGGTTGTTGACCTGAACACGGATATGACCGGACGTTACGATGATGAGCACATGGGTAAGCCGGATTACATTTATGAGATTGGATCTGATAAATTGTCTTCGTCGCTGCGTGAGATTTTAATTGATCAGAACAAGAAGCATGTTGGCTTAGAGTTAGATTTCCGTTTCAATGATCCTAATGATCCGAACCGTTTTTATTACCGTTCTGACCATTATAATTTTGCTAAGCATGGTATTCCGGTTGCCTTCTTCTTCAATGGCGTTCATGCTGATTATCACCAACCGGGTGATGATGTAGAGAAGATTGAATTTGATCAGGTTCAGAAAGTAGGTCGATTGGTATTTTACATGGCTTGGGAGATTTCAAATCGCGAGGAGCGTTTGAAAGTAGATTCGAATAAGCCATAATCATCTAGACGCTAGACTTAAAGGGCCCCGAGCGATGCTTGGGGCTTTTTTTTGTTGTGACGCGATACTTGGGCTTTTTGCTTTGGCAAACCTCCAAGGATTGCCAAAGTTTGAGGCGTTTTTCACGCCGATTCATTGCGTCAATTATTTTTTAAGACGCGAGGTGTCGCGTCTCTACAGTAAGTTTTTTATTTTTTCTTCGAATACTTGTTGGGCCACCTTCGACTGCTGAATAAATTCATTGTCATTTAGATCGCCGATGACCGCTTCAAGTTCTTGAGCATTGCCAAACATCACTAATCGGAATGGATCTTGGTAATCTTTAGCACGCGATTTTTCGATGCCTGTTGTCAGGAATCGTGCAGTTTCTACTGATTTATTTAGCCAGGCAGGAATGTTGTCCATGGCGTTTTGTTGAACTTTCAACAAGCCATTTAACGCATTTTCAAATTTTTGATCTGGGTAAAGGCTGGCTTGTTTTTCGTAAAAATCATGTACTTGAGACCAACGGCTTATTTGATTGTTTTTGATGCTGTTTTTGAGTTCGAGTACCGCTCCGGAAGGAATGAGTTGTCCGCCTAGGTTGTCCCAAGTTTGAATAGCTGTCGCTTTTTCAAGTGTTTTATGTAGTAGGTCAAGCGGTTTTTGGTTTGGATTGCGATCACATGTGGCGATCCATTCTTTGGCTGCATGGTAGTGCAATAAATCGCCAAAAATATGATAAGCCCGGTATACTTTTGCTACTCGAGTTTTGCGTTTCGTATTTTCGATTCCGGTAGCCCAAACATCTAAATTTTCATGCTCATTGGCCGGATTCTCTAACCAAGCTTTTCCGGCTGTGGCATCTTTTTCAAGTGCATTGCCGACCCATAGGCAAAATAATTCGCGTGCTTGTAGGATTTCACTAACGGTATCGGGTGCCAAATAATCGAATTCAAGCAACATGTTTTTTTCAACACGCTTATCACGTGCCGCAAATTTCCAGGCATTTCGCGCGATGGCATACATGTTATATTGAAACCAATATCCTGCGATGATCAACAAACCACCTGTTTGATCGTCATTCCCTAGAAGAGAAAATGGTATTGGGTTGTGAATTTCGGCTGGA
This sequence comes from Bacteroidota bacterium, assembly GCA_041175285.1. Taxonomy (GTDB): domain Bacteria; phylum Bacteroidota; class Bacteroidia; order Cytophagales; family Spirosomataceae; genus Aquirufa. The sequence continues at coordinate 3,705 of JBEDFG010000022.1, forward strand.
TAATTGCCTTTGGAGATCAGGTTAAAGGACGCAAACTTGGAATTGTGTTTCAGGGCTACTGAAAGACCTGGCCAAAACCCACGTCCAGTTTGTAATTCGCCATCTGCACCACGTGAATTATGGTTTGAACCAAGTGTTGCCCCGGCGGCCATATTGCTTTGCCCTTTGATAATGGATGCGCAAAGAAATGAATTATTGTGGTGTTGCTCGTGTGCCGGGAAAATTAATGAATTAAGCACTTCACAACATGAAATGGTCGAATTACTCCCTAAAAAAGAGTTGATTAATCGGGCGCCATATTTTAATTGGGAATGTGCTTCTAAGATGAAACGCACCGCTTTGACGCCGTAAAAAATCCGACAACCTTCATGGATCACGCCATTCACAATTTCGCAGCCTTCGCCGATTTGCGTGGAGGCGTTTGGAAAGGATATGATGGTCAAATTTTTGAGCTTGTTTGCGCCTTTGATGTACGCATCCGAACCCATGTTGACATCTTTGATAATCCCGGTATTTTTAATGACTGTTCGGTCGCCAATTTGCCCGTAAAATCCTCTTTCAGAAGAAAATTCTTCTTTGGTGAGTTTTAAATAACCGGCTTGAAGTTCTTTATCTTCCCGATCTTGTGTCCATAAAAATGCGTCAGCAGGTCGCATACCAATGAAAGGGACGACTTTTCGTCCGCCATTTTCATTCCCTAATTCGAGCCAAATACGAATGCGTTCCTCTTCACCATCTTTGACAATACCATTTCCGAATTTAGCTGTTGGGGTTGTTGCCAGTTCATTCACTTGCAAGATCATGACCTCGTTTCCAATTTGATAATGAGACAAAAGGTTCACTCGGTCGATGGCTACATTATCGCCAAAGTCAGTGGAAATGATGGTGGAATTATAAAGGCCTACCGGCATGCGGAGGTTTTTGAATTCGAGGTAACATGACTCTAGAACGCCAATCCGCACAATACCAAAAAAGCGGCAATTTTTTACCAAATAAGGGTTAAAGCCGTCTTTTACCCAAAGATCTTTCCAGTTATCTGCTTCATTTAAATTCGCCTCTAGAATACTGATTTCACGCGCTTGGAGCTGGCGATAAAGGCTTTGATTTATTTGTGTATTTCGATGTTTAAATTCAGTTTCATTCGCTTTTAGGTAGTTTTCAGTTACAAAATCAAAGCCTAATTGCGATAGTGGTTTTTTATCTATTCGATTCATTGCTCGTAAAATTCAATGGGGAGATCGTCGGGATCAGCTATAAAAGTAAAGCGTTTTCCTGTAAATTCATCGATTCGGATAGGTTCGGACGTAATATTTTGCCGATTTAGTGATTCAACGGTCGCGTCTAAATCATCAACAGAAAAGGCTAGATGTCTTAGACCTGCAGCTTCTGGGCGGGAGGTTCTGGTAGGTGGATGAGGGAAAGAAAAGAGCTCGATTTGATATAAGCCATTGACTTCCAGGTCTAATTTGTATGAATCTCGTGTTTCGCGGTACACTTCACGAACGATGGTGAATCCCAATTTTTCGGTATAAAATGCCTTTGATTTCTGGTAATCGGTGCAGATGATGGCGATGTGATGTATTCCTGTAATCATAACTTTTTCTCTTTACTTAGCTTTGCCAATCCTCCAAGGTTTGGCAAAGCTAGGGGGGAAATGGGAGATTTTTACGTGTTTTAGAAAATTATCAGTTAGTTGTTGCCACGGCGATTTTTGAATCTGCTGTCCCATAATACAAAAACCATTTACCTTTAAAATGAACAAGTCCCTCGACGAAACAAACCTCATTGACTTCGCCGACGCGCTCATAATCTTTGTGGGGCCATATAAATGCTTGATTTGTACGGTTGATTAATTTGTAGGGTTTTTGGGCATCAAAAAGTGCTTGACCGGCTGCATAGGTGAATTTTAGGAATTTGGGATCGTTAAAATTTGCTGCATTACTCGCATTGTAAATCAGTAAAATCCCTTCAGGTTTCAATAATGCATAGGGTCCCGGTTCAACGAGGCGGGAGTCAAAATACCCCATTCGAGGTTGTAAAACAGATATTTTTTGTTGGCTTTCTGCATTTTCACAAACCTCCCAATTTCGTAGATCGGAGGATTTAGCCATGAATAAATCGGTATCGCCGAAATACATCCAGTAGAAACCATCGATTTTTTGGGCGATGATTCGACTGTTGATTTCTTTACCAACAATTGCACCCGATTTAGACCAAAGATTCAAGTATTTTGGACTATTCAACATAGGTCCCAGTTTTTCCCAGGTGGCTAAATCACTTGAGATGGCGGAGCAAAGTCGGGCCGTTTTTCCATCATAGGACGTATAAGTCATTAGGTATTTTCCGTCTTCTGTCTCGATCACGCGAGGATCTTCGATCCCACCTGGCCACTCATATTTCTGAAACGCGTCGTTTGTGGGAAAGAGAATCGGAGTAGGATTTTTGACAAAATGTATGCCATCTGAAGAAATAGCCATACCAATGCGCGAAGTTCCGAGTGAATCCTGTGCGCGATATAGCAAATGAATTTTTCCATTACGGACTAAGGCCGTGGGGTTTAGTACATTTTTGTTTTCCCAGCCAACGGATTTTTTCTGAATAGGGCATGTAAATCGGGCGTTAATATCCGGTTTCATAATTGGGTTTACATCATCCTGTTTTTTGAAACCGGATAATTCCCAAGTAGATTTTTGAGATGCGTCTACCGAAGAATGCATATTGGCAATTTTCCACTCATTTCCTGACTTGACTAATTGAGCTGTTTCAAGCCATTGAATCGATCTGTTTCGACCGGAGGCTTGAATCAATGCTTTGTTTTTATAAAATACAAAGGCTGTTTTTTGATCGATTTGTGAATTGATTTCTGTCAATTCATTTATACGTAGGTAGTCGGCTGGACGTGATTTCGAGATCCGATTAACTAGGGTATCTAGATTCCAAATTTCGCCGTTTTCAATGAGTGTAAATTGAGGTGTAATTTCTTTTTGCATTCCCGCTCGATCACTTTTTGCGAGTGCATCGAAAAATCGAATGACGGGATCGATGGGTTTTTGTGCGAGGCTTAGGAATGGGAAAAGTAGAAATAGCGCGAATGTTTTTTTCATGGTCTTTACTTAGCTTTGGCAATCCTCCCAGGTTTGCCAAAGCTACAGGGGTGGAATTAATTTTCAATCACTTATTCATAATCGGACTGCAAAAATCAGTTTATCGATGAACTAGCGTATACGAATGTAAGATAAAGTCTTCTAATTGTTGGCGCGATAGCTCAGGTCCCACCACAATTGTATTCCAATGTTTTTTATTCATGTGATAGCCAGGAAGAACGGCATCCGGAAAATCTTCTCTCAGTTGTATGGCACGAGCTGGGTCGCATTTAACATTAAATCGGATGGGGGAGTCCTCTAAGCCCACAAGTAAAAACATTTTGCCTTTTGTTTTATAGACAACATGTTCAGGGCCAAATGGTTGAGTCTCCTCGACATCGGGAAGGCTTAAGCAGAATTCGACTAGTTCATCCAGGTACATCCGTGTTATTTATTTGAAATATTTATGTAAGTTAGGCAGGAAAAATAAATAGATCACATGATGAATCGCCGTAATTTTTTGTCTTCAGCCGCGTTAACGTCCGCAGCACCTTTAGTTAAAAATTTAGAGCCTGCACCGGATAAATCAAATTCCAAAATCAAATTAAGTGTCTCTTCCTACTCTTATTGGCATTTTAAAGGGGATCGATTTCCGATCACAGGTGTTATTGATGAGGCAGCTAAACTGGGTTTAGATGGGATTGATGTGCTGCACCGACAAATGGAAAGTGAGGATAATGCCTATCTACAAAACATCAAAAAACACGCATTTTTGAACGGCATTGCACTGACTTGCTTGTCGATTCATCAGGGATTTGTAACGCCTGACAAAGAGGAGTTGAAAAAGCATGTGGATCACACGAATCATTGCATCGAATTGGCATATAAAATGGGAATTCCTTGCTTGCGATTAAATACTGGCCGTTGGAATACGATAAAAAGCTTTGATGAGCTCATGGCTAATCGTGGGATAGAACCCATTTTACCTGGCTACACAGAAGATGACGGTTATAAATGGTGTGTGGATGGGATTCAACAGTGCTTGCAAAAGGCTGAGGAATGTGGCGTTTTACTAGCGCTTGAAAACCACTGGGGCTTGGGATCAACGCCGGAAGGGATGCTTCGCATTCATGATACGGTGAATTCACCCTGGTTAGGACTCTTGATGGACACGGGAAATTTCCTTGAAAATCCGTACGAGAAACTTGAAAAAATTGTTTCTAAAACGAGCTTTGTTCAAGCCAAAACCTATTACGGTGGTGGCGAGTGGTATAGCCTCGATTTAGATTACCAGCGAATTATCGCCATGCTTAAAAAGGCGAATTATCAAGGCTACATTTCCATTGAATTTGAAGGGAAGGAACCGGGAACTGTTGGGGTGAAAAAGAGTGTTGATTTACTTCGCAAGTATCTTTAAGAATTCACCCGATACTTACTGAAAATAACCTCGATTGTGCCCTTTTTGGTGCTTTTTCCGTCGTCCACCTGTCGGCTTGTGCGATTAATATCCGTTGCCACGCCCTTTGGAATTTTGAATTTTTTGACGTCGATGGTAAATTTCATTCGTGCTGGCAATCCCCACGATTTCTCGCTCGCATATTCAAATTCGCTCAAAATAGTTCCGTTTGAACGACTCGTTATGAGCGATTTCAAGATGACTATGGATTGGGGGTCTACCCAAATTTTGGCTAGCACTAAATCTCCTTCATTTGCTCGAGGCAATAAAGTAATGATTTCCGCGCGAACGCCTTGAATAACTTCGTTCCCAGAAGCGATTGCCGTAAATTGATTAGGTTGACTGAAAAGCAAAGGCAGTTCGGAGAAGCCATTTTTAGGTAGGATGGAAATGCCTGCCGATTTAATTTTATAGGTATTCGGGTAGGTGAATTGGACATTTGCTTTAACCGGTAGAATTTTGATCAACGGAATGTTGGGCTTTATTTGAGCAACAACTTCATAGTGATGAACTTGCTTGAATTTTTGAGTCAAACGAGCAAAAAGATCCTCAGCTTGTTGGGCCGATGCGAAAAATGGAAAACAAATTAATAGCCAATATTTCATTATACAGTGATGTCTTTGCGGTGAAAGGTAAATACGGAAACTCCGATAAATAATACGTTGTGCGCGACGAGGATGCCAATTGATTCTTTGATTTGTTGCCAAGGAATTGGATCCTCAAAAAACGAACGCCAAGCCGCCATGTGGGTTGTAAATAGTAAAGGGCGAATCGTGTCGAATACGGGCACGTCTAAGGTTCCAATAATCGTAAATAATAAAATAATCGCCATCGTACTTACGATGGGGCCAATGGAGTTGTCCGAGAAACAAGACAGACATATTGATAGCGAACTAATTGTTAAAAGGGCTAAAAATGCCACACAAAAAGCACCTAAGTAGCGCCACATGATGTCGCCTTCCTGTAAAATCACGAGGCCATCCGAATTCAAAACCATGAGATCTCCAGGGCCAAATAAATAACGACCAATAGCCACGGCCATAAATCCCAACCAGAGTACAATTAAAAACGTATAGATACCTCCGGCTAAAAATTTAGATAGGAGCAGTTGGGTGCGCGTAATCGGTTTGGTCATTAACATGCGTAATGTTCCCATGGCAGCTTCTCCTGAAATTAGGTCGCCGGTGACTAAGGCAACTAACAGGGGAATATGCACAATTAGCATTTGTAGGATGATAAATGCCACTAAATTACCGTTGAGTACCTTGCCTTCGAAGCGAAGCGTTTGCTCGAAGGATGAGGTGACAAAAGAAATCATCGACATGCCATCGGCCATAAGGGCGAATAAAATGATGCCTACTAATCCGGTGATGGCAGCAAGTCCCAAATAACTTCGAGGCTTCAATGCGATTTTGATCAACTCGTTTCGAGTGCTATGGAAAAATATCATGAGGCAAGTAAGTTGATGAAGTAGTCTTCTAATTTCCGTTTCGATTCTATCGAATATATCGGCATTCCAGCTTCAATTAGCTGTTTATTTAATCCTGGAATTTGATCTTTTTCAATCGTAATTTCGAGGGTATCGCTACCAATCGTTTTGACCTGTGCCTTTGGATATTTTTCCAAAATGGCCAGGCCTTTGGAGAGGTCCTCAGCTTGCGTTTGAATGCGGATAATCTGATCTTCTTCGTTCAATAAATCTTTGACACTCCCTTCTACCACACTTTTCCCTTGATGAATAATGACCATCCGATTGCAAATAATTTCTACTTCACTCAGGTTGTGCGATGAAAATACAATCGTTTTTTGTTGTTCGTTTTTCAAACGTAAAATCAAATTACGCATGTCGATGATTCCTTGCGGATCGAGTCCGGTGGTTGGTTCATCAAGCACGATCAAATCGGGATTATGCAATAGGGTTTGGGCGATGCCAAGTCGCTGACGCATTCCATGTGAAAATCCACCCACTTGGTCTTTTTCTCGACCTTCGAGTCCTACAAATTCCAGCATTTGGTAAATCTCTTTGCTCGTGGATGGCGCACCCGAAATTCTTGAAAATAAATCTAGATTTCGATAGGCGCTCAAGTATTTATAAAAATCGGGTTTCTCAATTAGGCTTCCGACCCGACGTAAAATCGCGGTACGATGGGAGGCTAGTGCTAAGCCAAAAAGTGAAATATCACCCGCGTCCGGTTGGATGAGGGATAACATGCATCGCATGGTGGTGCTTTTTCCTGCGCCATTGGGTCCCAGAAATCCATAAACATCACCGCGATTGACTTGAATATTGACGTCACGTACGGCTTGAAAGGAACCAAAATTTTTAGCTAAATGCTGGATGGAAATAATCGAATCAGACATGTTAGCGTAACACGGGTTAAAGAAAAATTGTTTCCTTATAGTGTTATAAAAATGCCCAAGGAAATCTAGAATGAAATTTTAGTCCGGTGACATTTATATTTTTTTGACCTTTTGAGGTGTAAAAGGTCAATAACTCCTGTTGAGTTAAAACTCTTTTGTTGGCTAAAACACCAGCCTTTAGAATTTTGTCAACTACCCTAAAATCTTTTTGGGAACCATCCGCATAGTAGACCGTACAATACATATAAGGCGGTTGAAATAACAAACGACATAGTTTACCCCAAAGGCTATACTCTAGATGGGCGATCATTTTATATGGTTCGCTTTTTTGAGGGAGCGGAATAAATTCGTTTTGTTTTATGTGATCAAAACGTAAAACAAATGGCTGAAAATGGTTGGCTGCTTGGGTTTTGTTAAGCAATAAGAGGGTGTCTTTGCCAACGGTAAATTGTTGGTCTACTGAATATCTGTTGAGTAATTCAAAATTTACATCTGTATCTGCCCAAAATGGATTTTGTTCTCTAAACTGTTCTAATTTAAAGAGAACAAATGCAGGTGCCGTCTGACTAGCAAATTTTTGGCCATTAAATTTCATTAATACATCTGCATAGGCCGAATACGTCTGAATAATGGGTCTCGGATTATAATTTAGCTCATTAAAGAAAACGTATGCAATATCATTATGTAAAATGTCTACCGTTTTTTGGCCAATCTTCTTCTTAATTTCTGACGGT